>CAYLSX010000044.1:0-11807 GCA_964386685.1 uncultured Woeseiaceae bacterium
GCTTGTAGGTTCTGGGCCGCCCGAAAGGGCAGCCCAGGCCTGCCTGCTGCCTGGTCCGCTCCTCCTGGAGCGAGGCAGCAAAGCCGCATGCAGAGAAACCTTCGGGGGAAACAGACGTTTCCCCCGAGGTCGTTTCAGCACCGAATGAAACGTCTGAAATTCCGGCTGACACTCGCCTTATTTGTGTCATTTTTACCGGGTTTGATGGCGTTTGCGGCCCCTCCCGGCACTGTCATCTCAAACCAGGCCTATTTGGATTACCTGAATAGCGCTGGTCTTAACGCGCAAGTCGCAAGCAACATTGTCCAGGTCACGACCGCCGTCGTGCGCAGCCCGGCCACTGTTGAGTTCACCCGTGTGGTAGGCGCGGGTACAGGCGACTATCAGGAAACGCTCGGTCCTTCGGCCTGTTTCCAGGGTGGCGCGTTTGTGACATTGGCCGATCCGGTACTGACGGGCGGTACGGTGATAGACCCGACCCTCGTTCAGGATGTGAGCGTTACCGGTAACTACAATCTTGGAGAGCCGCTGTTCCTGCGTTTGATCGATACCGACCAGAACGTCGACGCAGCCGTAATCGACTATGCAGTCGTTACGGTCAGCAACGATACGACGGGCGATAGCGAAACGATTCAACTGACCGAGACGGGCATCACGACCGGCATCTTCGCCGGCTACGTGCCGTCTGCAAACGCGCCGCCGACATCCGGCGATTGCATTTTGCAAGGGGCGATGAACAGCACGGTCAGGATTTCCTACACGGATCCGGCGGATGTAAGCGACTTTACGGCCACAACCGCCATACTCGATCCGGTAAGCATCATTTTCGAATCGCGATCCGGCACAGCGATTGACGGTGCGACCATCGAAATTGTCGATGCGGTAACGGGCGTGCCCGCGACCGTGTACGGTAATGACGGTGTCAGTACTTTCCCGTCGCTGATTACGAGTGGCGCCACGGAGTTCGACAGTGGCGGTACTGCGTATGCGTTCGCAACTGGCGAGTATCGCTTCCCGGTAGTGCCGCCTGGCGACTACCAACTAATCCTGACACCGCCGCCGGATTATTCGGCGCCGTCGGTCGAGACTATCGCCAATCTGCAGCTATTACCCGGCGCGCCGTTCGCACTGGGCGCGGCTTCATTTCGCGCTACGTTCACACACGTTGATGCCTTGTACTTCATTTTCGATATTCCGATTGACCCGCAGTCCTCAACGCTGTTCCTGCAAAAGAGCACGTTGACTACAGTCGCGGCACCGGGTGATTTCGTGCGCTATGAATTGACTGTCGAGAACAGTTCGGCAGTGGCCGACGCGATCAATGTCAGCATCGTCGACCAGCTTCCGCATGGCGTCCATTTCATGCCGGGCTCGGTAACGAGAGACGGTGCAAGCGATGCTGATCCAGTCATCGACCCGGTAGTGATGTCGTTGCAATTCGACATCGGCACATTGGCTCCGGGCGAGCGCGTCGTGATCTCCTATGTTGTCGAAATCGTTGCTGGCCAGAGAAACGATGAACTGGTCAATCGTGCAACTGCGTTTGCAGATGCGGGTTTGATCTCCAACGAGTCGGTAGCACGCATCCGGCTGAAAGAGGACCTGTTCCGATCGACGGCAACGCTCATCGGTCGTGTCCTTGAAGGCGAATGCACTTCCACATCTTTCACCGAAGAGCAGGGCGTCGCCAATATTCGGGTCTATCTCGAAGACGGCCGCTACGCAGTATCCGATGAGGGTGGAAGATTCCATTTCAAAGACGTACGTCCGGGCAGGCATGTCGCGCAACTCGATCCGGTGACGGTACCGGAATACTTCGAGATCGTCGGCTGCGAGACCTCGCCCTCGTTTGCGGGCCGCGCCGATTCACAGTTTGTGAACCTTTCCCGCGGCAGCCTCAAACGCGCCGATTTTTATCTCAAGCGCAAGGCGCCACCGAAAGGCCGTGTGGATGTCGAGTTGCAGAGCTTCGGCACCGAAGGCACGGAGAAGGTCGCCTACGTATTGAAGCTGAACGGCCAGGGCAATGTGAGGATCAGGAATCTCAGTCTGATGGTCATGTTGCCGGACGGGGTGAGCTACACACCGGGCACGATGCTCGTCAACTACAGTCCGGTCGACGACCCACGAATTACCGGGCAAGCGCTCAATCTGTCGCTTGCCAACCAACAGGATCGCTGGCAAACCGAGGTGAGGTTTGATGCGACCATCGATACAGATTTCGGCGGCGACCTGGTTACCAAGGCCCGTGCGCGATTCGATTCACCGATCGAAAAGGGCGTCATGACGCCGATCGCCGAAACTAAAATGGTTCGCGAGCTGTCCGTATTTGAAAACGAGGGCTATGTCCTGAACCTCAAGTTCGATGTTCTATCCGCCGACCTGTCTGCGGCCGACAGACTCGAACTCGATACGCTGATCCAGAGTTGGCGCGGCGTCAGGGACATTCAGATTGGCGCGATCGGGCACAGCGACAGCACCCGAATCAATCCCGCGCACCACCACAAATTCGCAAACAACTACGTGCTCTCGGAGGCGCGCGCGACCGCGGCCGCCATGTACGTAGCGAGAGCATTGAACGTCGAGCCGCAAAAAATCCAGGTCGAAGGCCGCGGGCCCGATGATCCGGTTGCTGACAACGCGACCGCCGAAGGCCGACAGCAGAACCGCCGTGTCGAAATGATTCTGAGCGGTATGCGGGCCACTCGCCTGACGTCCCTGCAGGTTGTCAAAGCGACCAGTGGCACGCAGTTCGCCGAAACCGTCGGCGCCGTGCCCGGCACGGAAATCGAACAGGAAATGGCCGACCAAGCATCGGCCGAAGAATTACTGACGACCGAGATCGAGCCGGAGCTCAGCAGCTTGTCGCCTGGCGTGGAAATGCTGTTGCCGACGCAGGAATATCAGCCGGCCGTCCCTGTGACCAAGATTTCGATCAAGCACGCACCGTCGCAGACGGTCGTTGCATTCCTCAACGAAGAGCGGGTCAGCGGGCTCAACTTCGAGGGAACGGAAACGCACGATGACTTAGGTGTGTCGATTTCCCGATGGCGCGGCGTCGATCTACGTGACGGTGCCAACACGGTACGCGTAGAGATTAGAAACGCGGACGATACTACCGCCTCGGTATTCGAACGCGAAGTTCATTTCGCCGGCGCCGCGATCCGCGCCGAGTTCGTCGAAGAATTGTCAGTGCTCGTTGCCGACGGCAAGACGCGTCCGGTGATTGCAGTTCGTCTGTTCGACAAGTACGGCGAACCGTCGCGTCCCGGTGCGATCGGTACGTTCCGCATCGACGCGCCGTATCGTTCCTGGTGGGACGTGCAGAACGATCGCAAAAACAAGTTGGTCAGCGTCGGCAATCGCGAGCCGATTTACCGCATCGGGCAAGACGGCGTTGCATTGATAGAGCTGGAGCCGACCACGCAAACCGGCGAAGTCACGATGCAACTCAAGTTCGATCGCCTGAGAACCCAGGAGATCCGCACCTGGCTGAGTGCCGAGCCGCGAGAATGGATACTGGTCGGTTTTGCCGAGGGCACGGTGGGATTCAAGTCGATCTCCGACAACCAGACTGCAGCAGCTAGCGCAGGCTTCGAAGACGGTTACTTCGACGACGGGCAGGTCGCCTTTTTCGCCAAGGGCGCGATCAAGGGCGAGTATTTGCTGACGCTGGCGTACGATTCCGAGGCTGACCGGCACGACAACAGCGATCGATTCCAGACGCAGGTCGATCCCAATGCTCTCTACCCGCTTTATGCAGACGAGAGTGAACAGAGATTCGAAGCATCGAGCCAGCGAAAACTCTATGTGAAACTCGAGCGCGAACAGTTCATCGCATTGTTCGGCGACTTCGACACCGGCTTGTCTGTGACCGATCTGTCCCGATACGAGCGGCGCTTCAACGGCGTGCAGATCGAGTATCAGGGCGATAACGCGGGCTATTCGGTATTCGCCGCGGAGACCGACCAGTCATTCATTCGCGACGAGATTCGCGGCGACGGAACGTCAGGCCTGTACCGGTTGAGCAGTGCGCCGATCATCGCCAACAGTGATCAGGTCACGATAGAGACCCGTGATCGATTCGATGCCAGCCGCGTGTTGTCCAGTGACATGTTAAGCCGCTTCCTCGACTACAACCTCGACACGCTGGACGGCAGCCTGTACTTCAAGAAGCCGATACCGAGTCGCGACGCCGAGTTCAACCCGATCTATATCGTTGTCGAATACGAGAGTAGCGCAAGCGCCAGCGAAGATGTGATTGCCGGCGGACGCATGTCACTGCGGACCAGTAACGACAAGTTGGAGGTCGGTGTCACGCACATCAACGAAGGCCAGCAAGGTGCCGAGGCAGATCTGTCGGGCGTCGACTTCCGCTGGCAGGCGAGCGATACGACGCTGCTCAAAGCGGAGTACGCAAGCACAAACCGCAATATCGCCGGCGTGGATCAGGAAGCCAGCGCATACCAGATGACCGTCGAACATCGTGGTGAAAAATCGGACATCCGCGCCTACATTCAGGAAGTCGAACAGAACTTCGGCCTCGGACATCAGTCGGCCGCCGAATCGGGCGTCAGAAAAGCAGGCGTCGATGCCCGCATACGCCTGAACGAAAAGTTTGTTGTCGAAGGCGAGGCCTCGGTGCAGCAAAATCTCGAGACCGGCACCGATCGCAGCGTTGGGCGCGGGCTGGTCCGTTATGAGAACGGCGGCTTCACAGCATCGACCGGAATCTCCTACGCCGAGGATGAATACGCTGACGGAGAAACTCGCACGAGCGAGCTGGCCGAAGTCGGTGTAAGTCAGCGCATGTTCGGTGGCCGGTTAACGTTGCGCGCCAATGCCAGCGTCGCCGATGACGAAGACGCCGAAAATACGGATTATCCGACCAGCTTTGTGGTTGGCGCCGATTATCGACTGACGGATGGCGTGGATCTGTTCGCCGAATGGGAGGACTCCTCGAGCCGCGACATCGAAGCGACGATGACACGGGTCGGCGTGCGCGCGAGTCCGTGGAGTCGGGCGCAAGTCAATACATCGGTGACCAGCGAAAGCACGGAATTCGGTCCCAGAGTGTTCGCCAATCTCGGCCTGACGCAGGGTTTCCAGGTCAACGAAAACTGGTTCCTCGACGTCGGCATCGACCAGACCAATACGATAGTTCAACCGGGTGCGCGGGTATTCGATGTGGATCGGGAGCTGGCTTCCGGGTCACTGAACGAGGACTTCCTGGCGGCTTACGCCGGTGCGATGTACAACGCCGGCGAGTGGAGCGCCAATACCCGTATCGAGCACCGCAGTTCCGATAGCGAAGAACGCATGACCCTGATTTCCGGCTGGTATCGTGAACCGCAGATGGGCCACAGCCTGTCCGCCGGCCTGACGATGTTCACTAGCGAAAACATCACGGGCGCAGAGACCACGGCAGTCGATCTGAAGGTGGGCTGGGCCTATCGCATGGCAGGCGGCCAATGGTCGTTCCTCGATCGTGTCGATCTGATATTCGAGGAATCCGGCATATCCTCGAATATGGAGGACAGCTGGCGATTCATTAACAACTTCAATGCCAACCGTCGCCTGAACGAGAGTAGTCAGGTCTCGCTGCAGTACGCATTCAAATATGTGAAGAGCAACTTCAACGGCCTGGAATTCTCAGGCTATACGGATCTGATCGGCGCCGACTACCATCGCGCCTTGAGTCCGAAATGGGACATCGGCGCGCACACCAGCGTCTATCACTCCTATGAATCAGATGTAACAGACTACGGCTTCGGCGGGAGCCTCGCTTACAATCTGCGGGACAATATGTGGATTACCTTAGGGTTCAACGCCTTTGGTTTCGACGACAAGGACTTTGCCGCAGCACGCTACACGGCACAGGGTCCTTACATACAGATTACGATCAAAGCCGATCAGCACACGATGAAGAAGATCACTGGACGGACGCGGTAACATAATTGCTGAGAAAGACGCGATGTGCTGCATGACAAAATAAGGCGTCACGGTATAGTGCCGCTGATATGCACGATCTCAGCGAGTTTTTCGGCCCCGACAGCCCACTGAAAGATGCCTTGCCCGGTTTTCAACCGCGCGATGGCCAGGCGTGGATGGCCGAAGCGGTCGCCGATACCCTCGCACAGTCCGGACAGCTGGTAGTCGAAGCGGGCACCGGCACCGGCAAGACCTTTGCTTATCTGTTGCCGGCGCTGCAAAGCGGCCGGAAGACCATCATCTCGACCGGCACCAAGGCCTTGCAGGACCAGCTCTATCATCGCGATCTGCCGCTGATGTCCGCGGCGATCGGCAGGCCGGTTACGACGGCTCTGCTGAAAGGTCGCGCCAATTATCTTTGCCTGCAACGTCTCGACACTGTGGCGGGACAATCTACCTCCGACTCTTTGGCGAACGATCTGAATGCCGTACGCGAATGGCGCCACAGGACGGTCACTGGTGACCGCGCCGAACTTACCGAAGTCGAAGAGGATTCTGCCGTCTGGCCACTCGTCACATCGACGGCCGACAACTGTCTCGGCAATCAATGTCCGCTGTACCAACAGTGTCATGTGGTCAAAGCGAGACGCGCCGCACAAGAAGCCGATCTCGTCGTGGTCAACCACCATCTGTTGCTTGCCGATCTTGCTTTGAAAGAGGAGGGCTTCGTCGAATTTTTGCCCGGCGCCGAGGCAATTATTCTCGATGAGGCTCATCAGATACCCGACCTTGCCGCACAGTTTTTCGGCATCAACCTGAGCAGTCGTGAGCTGGAGCGATTCTTTGACGAGCTTCGCGTAGCGACTCTGTCACTCAGTCAACCGGAGCTAAATCGCCGCTTGGAGAAAGCGCACACGGCGCTTCGCGTGTTACGCGCCGAGGCGCCACGGACCGAAGGCAGGCACGAGCTCAGCACAGTGCCGGAACTCGGTGCGCCTCTGCACGATTTACGAGCCGCACTCGTCAGTTTGCAGGAGGCGGTGGAGGCGCTTGGCGACACTTCCGTCGATATCGATAAACTCAACGAACAAATCCTGGGGGTCATCGAAAAGCTCAGTGTTCTGGCCAGCGACGATTCATGGGACGGCCTGCGCTGGCTCGAGGTAAGCGCGCGCAGCCTTCGGCTAAACCTGACACCGCTCGATGTCGCCGAAACATTGAAAGGATTGTTTAATGCAGCTGACCAGGCCTGGATTTTCACCTCCGCAACGCTCGCAATCGGTGACGATTTCAGCCACTTCACATCACGCATGGGACTTGGAGCCGCACCGGGCCTGACGTTTCCAAGCCCCTATGCGCTGGCCGATCACGGGCTGATTTATCTGCCGCCCGGATTGCCGCAGCCGTCCGACCCGGAACACACCGCAGCCATGCTCAAAAGCGTAGTGCCTCTGCTCGATTTGACCGTCGGCGGCATTTTCTGCCTGTTCACCAGTCACCGGGCGCTGGACGCGGCAAAAAAATGGTTCAAGTCGCGACGCAAGATACTCAAGGGACGATCGCTGCTCGTCCAGGGCGATTCTCCGCGCGACGATTTGATTCGAAAATTTCGTCAGAAAGAAAATGCGGTGTTACTCGGCACCGGCAGTTTCTGGGAGGGCGTCGACGTGCGCGGCGCCGCCCTTACGATCGTTGCGATCGACAAGCTACCTTTCACTTCGCCGGCAGACCCGTTGATGATGGCGCGGCTCGAATACATTCGTCGCCAGGGTGGTAATGGTTTCTCCGAACATCAGTTGCCGCAGGCCGTATTGTCATTGAAACAGGGTGCGGGCCGCTTGCTACGCGATCAGAACGACTTCGGCGTCATTGTCTTATGCGATCCGAGAATCACCAGTAAAAATTACGGCAGTACCTTTCTGAAATGTCTCGAGCCGATGCAGACGACTGACTCCTTGTCAGAGGTCGACAGATTCCTCACGGCGCACGAGGCGCGTGTCGAAACCGCGGGTCGGTGAGGAATGAATCTCCTCGCGCTCGATACTTCCTCTGATGCCTGTTCCGTCGCATTGCAGGTTGCTGACGATATTCTCGAGCGACATATCGTGCAGCCGAAAGAACACACGAACTTGCTCATCTCGATGATTCGGGATCTGCGCGACGAAGCCGGCATCACGCTTGAAAGCCTGGATGCGATCGTCCTCGGCAACGGCCCGGGTTCATTCATCGGCATGCGTATAGCCGCTTCGGTTGCACAGGGGCTCGCCTTCGGCTCGGGACTAAAGATCGCACCGATTTCATCGATGGCTGCTGTCGCTGCCGAGGTGATGGATACGCATTCGGCGACTGATGTTGTCGTTGCGCAGGACGCCCGTATGAACGAAGTTTATCTCGGTATTTATCGCAGTGATGCCGACGGGTCGCCCGTCGCAGTTTCTGATGAATTGATACAGACAGTAGAACCGATCGCCGAACTCAGCGCATCATCGACGTCCGAAATTCACGCGGCAGGTTATGGCTGGAAAAAATATCCGTCGCTGCTGGAACTGAACCGCGCATCACTTTCGCAAGTTGTCGACGTGTATTACCCGAACGCAAAATATTTGTTGTCGCTGGGCGCGCGAGCTTGTAGTAACGATGAGTTGGTCGACCCCGAAAATCTGCAGCCTGCGTATATCAGAATGAAGGTTGCCGAAAAGCCGCGCGAAGCAGACAACATCTTGAGGAAAACTGAATGAGATCAATGGCTTGGGCGTCACGCTGTTTGGCGGTGACGCTCTTGTCGTGCGCCTGGATCAACGATGTCGGCGCGCAGAATGAAGGTCATTGGACGGACGCGATAACGCCGATTGCAGATCTGAGATTGCAACTTGATGCAATCCACGAAGATGGCAGGGCGGATCGTGAGCGCGCCAGATACCGGGCCCACCTTGGCGCGTCCATACAGTTCAGTGATAAGGTCAAGGCTTACTTCGTCTATGGCTCGAACGGCGACAATCCGGTATCGGGCAATGAAGTGTTCGATGGTCATTACCGAATTGATGACTGGGGTGTCGATCTTGCCTACCTCGACTGGTCCGCGGGCGACAAAACAAATGTCTTTATTGGCAAGATGAAGAATCCGCTGTTTCGCCCGGCGGGTAATGCCCTGTTCTGGGACAGTGACTTCAATCCCGAAGGCCTCGCCTTTACGTATCAGTCCGAGCTGTTTTTCGCTAACGCAGCTGCCTTTGTGGTCCAAAAGCGATCGTCAGCCGATGACTCATTCTTATATGCCGCGCAGGGCGGATTCAGTCGGATTCTTTCGACCGATGACAAGCTGACCGCCGGCCTCGGGTATTTCGACTACAGCAACACCGTCGGAAATCAGCCTTTCAAGAACCGCGGGGCCAGAGGCAACAGCGTCGATGTGAACGGCAATTTGGCATACGACTACGGCACGCTTCAGCTGTTTGTCCAGTACGATACCAGTCTCGGTAAATTGCCTTTCGCCCTGTTTGCCGATTATGCGCAGAACACCGAGGTCAGCGATAAGGATTCAGGATATGCGTTTGGCTTTAAAATCGGCAAAGCCAAATCGCCGCATACCTGGCAGGCGTCCTGGGCTTATCAGGACATCGAGCCCGATGCGGTCATCGGCACATTCAACGATTCTGACTTTGGCGGCGGTGGCACGGATGCGAAAGGCCACTTGATAAAGGGCAAATACATTCTGGCGCAAAGGTGGATACTCGGTGGAACTCTGATTATCACCGAGGTCGAAGAAATCGCGGGCAGCAAACACGATTATTCGAGATTACAACTCGACATCGAGTTCAAGTTCTAAATACAAGGCGCGAGCAACGGGGAATTCGACATGAAGCTATCAGGGAAGCGTCAATTGAACCTGCTCGGGTTCGCCGCCTGCGCCGGGCTGATGGCATTTGCGCTTTATGCGCAATATCAGCTGTTTCTCGATCCCTGTCCCTTGTGCGTTTTTCAACGCATGGCCATCATCGGTATCGGCGTACTCTGTCTGATCGCTGCACTACACAATCCTGACGTTTGGGGCGGCCGTGCTTATGCTTTGCTGATCGGGCTGGTCGCCTCGGCCGGCGCGGCGGTGGCAAGTCGCCACGTGTGGTTGCAAAACCTGCCGGCCGACGAGGTACCAACCTGCGGCCCCGGGTTTAACTACATCATTGAAAGTTTTCCGCTAGCTGAAGCGCTTAGCATGATTTTCCAGGGCTCGGGCGAGTGCGCCGAAATTCACTGGCAATTTCTGGGGCTGACCATGCCGGCCTGGCTGCTGATCTGGTTTGTTGGACTGGGCGTCGTCGGCGTCTGGAACAATATCCGCGCTAGGTAAGCAGTAATTCCATAATTCTTTGATACATCGTCGTCAGCCTGGGAAGGTCGGCGAGTTTTATGTATTCATTCACTTTGTGAATAGACGCATTGACCGGTCCGAGTTCAATAACGTCGCTGCCGGTCGGTGAAATAAACCGCCCATCAGACGTTCCGCCGCCGGTCGACAATTCGGTATCCAGCCCGGTCTCTTCCTTGATCGCCTGGCAAACTGCTTCGCTGAGTTGCCCCGGCGACGTTAAAAACGGCTCACCGGACAAGTGCCAGTCGAGTTGGTATTCGATTTCGTGCGAATCGAAGACTTCGTGAACCCTGGACTTGAGAGTCTCGTGGTTCCAAACCGTCGAGTAGCGAAAATTGAATCGGGCAGACAGTTTTGCAGGTGTCACATTCGGCGCGCCGACGCCGCTTTTGATGTCGACGACCTGAAAACTGGTTGGCGGAAAATGTTCGTTGCCGTCGTCCCATTGCGTCGCGTGCAGGTCGGCGAGAACAGGTGCGAATCGGCCAATCGGATTATCGGCAAGCTGCGGATAAGCGACATGCCCTTGTACGCCTTTGATGGTTAACACTCCGCTCAGCGAGCCTCTTCTTCCAATACGCACGGTATCGCCAAGCTCGTCTTGACTGGACGGTTCACCAAGAACGCACCAGTCAATCTGTTCATCTCGTTGCTGGAGTGTTTCGATTACCTTCAGCGTGCCATCGCGTGCCCGGCCTTCTTCGTCACTCGTAACGAGCATCGCCAGACTGCCCTTGTGATTCGGGTGTTGCTCGATGAATCGCTCAAGCGCCACGATCATTGCGGCAAGCCCGCTTTTCATATCGGCGGCCCCGCGCCCGTAAAGAAGGCCATCCCGAAATTCAGGTTCGAACGGATCGGACTGCCATTCTTCTTCCGCGCCCGCAGGCACGACGTCTGTGTGGCCGGCGAAACAGAGCACCGGTCCATCGTCACCACGTCTTGCCCAGAAATTGTCGACCTCGCCAAATGGAAGCGATTCGCAGGTGAATCCGAGCGCTTTGAGTCTGGATGTAAGGATGGCCTGGCAGCCCGCGTCATCGGGCGTGACTGAGCGACATCGAATCAGATCGCAGAGCAGCGCGAGCGCCGGATCCTCTTCAATACGTGCTTGCAGATCGTCGCTCAAGGCTCCCATCGCGCTATACCTGCATGAAGATGTCGCGGTAGTTGTCGGGCGAAAATCCCACGGCGATAAATCGGCTGCATTCGAGGACCGGTCGTTTCACCAGCGTCGGGCTCTCGAGCATGCACGACATTGCCTTGTCTTCGCTCATGTCCGCTCGGTCGACCTCCGGCATTTTTCGCCAGGTCAGGCTGCGCGTATTGAGAAGCTTACGCCAATCGATGCGCCCGACCCATCGATTGAGCGTCTCCAAATCGAGCCCGTCTTCTCGCAAATCATGGAATCTGTACTCGTAAGACTTGGAATCAAGCCACCTCTTTGCCTTGCGGCAGGTGTCGCAGCTTCCGATTCCGTAAAGTATTAGCAGGCCGGGTTGCATGT
>CAYLSX010000044.1:11907-16437 GCA_964386685.1 uncultured Woeseiaceae bacterium
CGGCAGGTGTCGCAGCTTCCGATTCCGTAAAGTATTAGCAGGCCGGGTTGCATGTTAGACAGATCTTAATCGATGTCTCTTAGCAAGTCGTTCAAACTCGTTTTCGAGCGCGTCTTCTCGTCTACCTGTTTGACGATCACCGCACAATATAAAGAATAGCTGCCGTCCGTCGACGGCAGGTTACCCGCAACAACGACAGAGCCCGCAGGCACGCGACCGTAACTGACTTTGCCCGTTTCGCGATCAAATATCTTGGTGCTCTGGCCGATGAATACGCCCATTGAAATAACGGCGCCTTGCTCGACCACGACGCCCTCGACAATTTCCGAACGTGCGCCGATGAAACAATCGTCTTCAATGATCGTCGGCCCTGCCTGCACGGGTTCCAGCACACCGCCGATACCGACGCCGCCGGATAGATGAACATTTTTGCCGATCTGCGCGCAACTGCCGACCGTCGCCCAGGTGTCGACCAGGGTGCCGCTGTCGACATTGGCGCCAATGTTGATATAGCTTGGCATTAGCACGACGCCAGGTGCGACGTAAGCACCTCTTCTTACGATCGCATCCGGCACGACGCGTACGCCCGCCTTGTCGAAGTCTTCCTGTTCGAAGTCTGCAAACTTCAGCGGCACCTTGTCGAAGAAATTGCTGTATTTGCCAGGCACGACTACATTGGCTGACAAACGGAAACTCAACAGAACGGCTTTTTTCAACCACTGCTGGACCTGCCAGCTACCATCTTCCTTGACGGCAACCCGGGCCTCGCCCGAATCGAGGAGATCGATGGCTTGCGCAACAGCATCGGACAGTTCCCTTACCTCGCCCGCGCTGCCGAGTTCGTCGCGGCGATCGAAGCCGGACTCAATCGTCTCAATCAGTGATTGCATGGCTTCACGTTAGCTGATCCCTGCGCCATTTTCACGCTTTGGTATCGAGCTGATCGAGGAGTCTTTCCCGGAGTGCGGTACAGTTTTCTTCATTAAGCGGTTTGCCGGATCCGTCACTGACGTAGAAGACGTCTTCGGCGCGTTCCCCGATCGTCATGATCTTCGCGGCATCAATGTTGATGCCCAATTCGACGAATACGCGACCGACATCACTCAAAAGACCCGGGCGGTCTCCGGCGACGAGTTCGATGACCGTGTGTCGTTTCGCGTTGTCCTCGCTGAAGTCTATCGCCGTCTTGGTCGTAAACATCCTGACCTGGCGGGGTGCGGGTCGAGTGACGGCTATGGCTTGTTCGTCCTGTGCTGTCAGGACCCGGGTCAACGTGCGCCTGATTTTGCTCATTCTTGATTCATCGACGTGCACGCGCTTGTCCAGCTCCATGAATATATAAGTGTCGAGACTGTAGCCGTTAATCAGCGGCACGATGCGCGCATCCACGATCGTCATGCCGAGTTCGCCAAGACCGGCAGTGCCGTAGGCAAATGTGTGCTTTTTTTGTGGCGCGTAGAAAACGGCCTGTATGCCGTCGCCGCCCGGCTGCTTCCTGACATCGACGAAGCCGTGTTCCGATTCAGTATCCGAGTCCGCCAACACCTCGGTGTGCCAGGCGATCTCCTCGCTGCGGTGGCGCAGGAAATAGTCTTCCGTCAGCAAAGACCAGATTTGCTGAATATCTTTTTCGCTAACTCCCGCTTTGTCCAGCAGTGCCTCGGCCGCAGCCTGTTTCTCGAGAATGAGTTGCTCGCGATCGATAGGATTCTCGAGCCCGCTGCGAAGTGCACGCGCGGTGAGTTCATACAAGTCGCGGAACAGGGATGCTTTCCAGGAATTCCACAGATTCGGATTGGTGCCGCGGACATCGGCCACGGTCAACACGTACAGGTAATCGAGATGCGATTTGTCTCCGACAAGCGCCGCGAACTCGTTGATGACGTCCGGGTCGCCGATATCTTTTTTCTGCGCTGTCGTAGACAAAACGAGATGGTACTTGACCAGCCAGGAAACCGTGCCGGCCTCGTACTTGCTCAGTCCATGTTCCAGGCAGAAGGCCTCGGCGTCGACGGCCCCGAGCTCCGAGTGATCGCCGCCGCGCCCCTTGGCAATATCGTGAAACATCGCGGCCAGATAAATGATCTCGGGTTTCTCGAAGGATTGCATCAGCGGACTGCAATGCGGAAACTCGTGATCGAATCGTGTCAACGCAAAACGGCGCAGATTGTTGACGACGAACAGCGTGTGCTCGTCCACCGTGTATGCATGAAACAGGTCATATTGCATGCGCCCGACGATCCTGCCGAAGGAAGGAATGTAGAGGCCGAGCACGCCATACAGGTTCATGCGGCGCAGTTCACGAGTCACGCCTGACTTCGAGCGCAAGATGTTCAGGAACAGACGATGGTTGCGCGGGTTCTGCCTGAACTCCTCGTCGATCAAATATAGGTTCCTTTTCACGAGACCGATAGTGAAAGCGCTCACGCCGCGAATGTCCGGATGTTGTTGCAACAGATGAAACATCTCGAGCAGTGCGGACGGATTTCTCTGGAATACCTGATCATTGGCGGTCTGCAGGAAACCGTTTTTCACCTGAAACTGATCGTTCAGATCTTCTGGCGCCGCATCCGGATCCATAAGAATCGCCTCTTCGAAAAGCTGCAACAGCATTTCATTAACGCGACTCAGGTCCATGACGGTCCGGTAGTAACGCTGCATGAGTTGCTCGACGGCAAGCGTGTAGGCGGCGTCTTCGTAGCCCAGCATTTCGGCGAGGTTGGTCTGATGGTCGAACAGCAGCCTGTCTTCCCTGCGGCCCGTCAGCACATGCAGGCCAAAACGCACCCGCCACAGGAAAGCCTGCCCGTCATTCAGAATCTTCAGTTGGCCGGCAGTCAGAAATTTGTGCTGCAGCAACTCGTCGAGCCTGGATACGCCAAAGTGCCGCTTGGCCACCCAGCCGATCATCTGGATATCCCTGAGCCCTCCCGGGCTGCCTTTGACGTTGGGTTCGAGTTTGTAAGCCGTGTCGTCGTAGCGGTGATGGCGCTCTATTTGCTCCTGGCGCTTCGCTTCGAAAAAATCCGCGGAATTCCACAGTTTTTTTGGCGAGATGGCCGCAGTCATCTTGTCGAACAGCGACTCGGGGCCGTCCAGCAGGCGTGCTTCGATGAGCGTCGTCGCGATCGTAATGTCGGCCCGGGCTTGCTGTCGGCATTGTTTGACCGTGCGTACGCTGTGACCGATTTCGAGGCCGATGTCCCAGAGTGAAGTCAGGAACGACGACAGCATTTGCTCGCTGTCTGCCGGCAGCTTGCCGGGTAACAGCAGCATGACGTCGACGTCGGAGCAGGGATGGAGTTCGCCGCGACCGTAGCCGCCGACAGCGACGAGCGCTGCCGACCCGGCCAGCGATGCCGCATGCTCGTGCCACAGTTCGATGACTACCCGATCGACGATCGCTGCCCGCAGCCTGACCAGTTCGGTGACAGCTTGTCCCGCAAGAAAACGTGAAACCAGATCCTCGTTGGCATGCTCAAGCGCCCGTCGAATGTCAGCGACGCTGTTGCCGGCCTGCCGGAGCATCTCATCCAGTGCCGTGATGGCGGGGCGCGTATCCTCGCTTACTTCGAGCAATGAACTATAAGTCATTGAAATATAATATTAATTAACGCTGATCAGCGCCAAGCGTCAGCACTTCAAAGCCGGATTCGGTGATCAGGACGGTATGCTCCCATTGTGCGGACAGGGCGTGATCCTTGGTGACGACAGTCCAACCATCCGGCAACAGCCTGACATGCCGTTTGCCGGCATTCACCATCGGCTCTACTGTCAGTGTCATGCCTGCCTTGAGTTCCATACCGGTGCCGGCTTTGCCGTAGTGCAGCACCTGCGGGTCCTCGTGAAAGACACGGCCGATGCCGTGGCCGCAGTACTCGCGAACGACCGAAAAGCGATTCTTCTCTACATAATCCTGAATGGCCTGGCCGATGTCGCCGAGATGCTTGCCGTCGGCCAGTTGTTCGATGCCGAGCCACATGCCATCGTAGGCGACTTTCGCGAGCCGTTCAGCCTGCACGCCGGCTTTGCCGACAAAGAACATTCTGCTGGTATCGCCGTGGAATCCATCCTTGATGACGGTAATGTCGATATTGACGGCGTCACCGGACTTCAGCTTGCGTTCGCCCGGTATGCCGTGACACACGACGTGGTTGACCGACGTGCAGATCGACTTCGGGAAGCCCCGGTAATTAAGGGGTGCAGGAATGGCGTCCTGCGTCTCGACGATATAACGGTGGCAGATCTCGTCCAGTTCGCCGGTCGTGATGCCCGGCTGCACGTGGTCCCCGATCATGTCCAGGACGTCGGCTGCGAGCCTGCCAGCCACACGCATTTTGTCCTGTTCCTCAGGCGTCTTGATGGTTACGTTCATAAAGGTCGGGTGAGTGCTCGGCTTGGGACGGCATAGATCGTAGAGGTCGAACCGCTAAGACTCCTTAACGGTTCGACCCCTACTATCTACGTTGTTGGTCGCGATCCAGTATGGTATAAAGCGCGCGCCCTTGAGGCAATAAATCCACACGTACA
>CAYLSX010000045.1:0-16192 GCA_964386685.1 uncultured Woeseiaceae bacterium
TGGCCGGAAGCAGACAGTCATTTCTGTGATTTTCTCTTTGATCGAATGACCACTTTCGGGAACAACGGACATCAAATTGAGATTGCAATGCACTGTTGCCTGCCCTTTTTGTCCATACATATTCATATAGTGAATATGATGCCAACGTGATGTTCAGGTATCGTACGAAGAAATGCGCTCGCAGCAACATGCCACGGCGGTCCAGACGATCGCAGCTGTTCGAGCGCGTTGGGGGACACCATGATTCGACGATATATATTGAATGCAAGCCTTCTGACTATCGTGGCATGCGCAACAACTGATCCGAAGCTCCCGGAAACTGTTGCATCCGCAGATCAGCCGAAGACAGAAAGTGCACCGGCATCTTCAACTGGACCTGTGGAAGTCGCTGAGATACCGGAGGTGGCCAAGGTGACGGACATACCGGTTCGCGATAAAGTCGTCTGCAAAATGGAGAAGAGAACCGGCACCAACAGGGCAACAAAAGTTTGCCGTACCCGTTCGAGTATCAATAGGTCGACGGAGGAGGGCAAGAAAGCCTTCGACGACCTTCGAAGATCACAGGTTGAGTATTAACGCAGCCGTCGGCTGATTTTATTCAGGCGACTTATTCGTAGAATTTGTGGCTGCCGATTTTCGCCACCAGCGTCTTGCTTTGTGACCAACGCGGGCTAATGCGTTCGGCATGATAAAACAGGGCCCCAGGCACTTTAAGCGCTTCTTGTTTGTCATAGGAAGCAACCGCTACCTTGGTCGCTTGTTCCCAGGGGACTCCCTTCGGTTTTTTCAGGGCGTTTAGCTCCGTCCACGAAAAAGCACCGACATAGCGTCCCCGAATCCTGTCCCAGCGCTGTTCATGGACAACCGCGCATACGGAATCCGGGAATCGCTTCGAGGTGACGCGGTTCATGGTGACCTCGGCAACGGCAAACTGGCCCGTTACTGATTCACCGCGCGCCTCGAAGTAGATATTGCGCGCAAGACAAGTCAAATCGGCATGGCGTTGCTGCTCTGCAGCGATGCGAATGTGATCTTCGTACGCGAAATGGAAAATCACGCCGAGCGCGACGAACGGCAGCCCCATCAACGCAAAAAAAGTCACATCGTTGACGTGTCGGGTCAGCCAGTACAGCGACGAATTTCGTCGCAGGTGTGCCGCCAATATATGCATTTTGTATTGTAGTGTTCTAAACATAGAATCGTCGCGGTTAGTTTTCGCCTGTTCCCGACCAGGCGAGTGTTGGGGGTGGGTTAATTCGGGTAACCCGTTGTTATTCTTGTAGACAGAATGTGACAGAAAAAGTCGTTTTCGTCGTCGCTCTGTACCCCGTTTTCGAGGTAGAACTGCGTCGCGGCTTATGTAAGGAAGCCGATGAAATGGGGGTTTTTAGCGTTTTTCCCGGAAAAATTGCGGTTCGGGCGCGGATATATTTCCTAGGTATTAAAATGATTAACAGCGGCTTTGAGAGATGCGATCGCAGCTGCGTCCGGTGCCGCGTAGCGTGCCAATAGATAGTGTTCGGTTACGCGTTCGGCGTCGTCAGCGAGTTCTTCCCGGTCTTCGCCCAGGCGAACTGCATAAGCGAGTGGTGTTTCACCGCGGTTCGGTGGTAGTGCCGCTTTTTGCGTAAACTTCCTGTAGAGAATGGCGGCCTGGTCCTTAGGCGGTGGCCGGTACCGCGCCATGAGAATCAGGCTGATGATGCCGATGAGGGCGGCGACCAGGAACGTCATGGTCAACATCATCTTTCGCCAATCGGGCTCTTCCATGCCGAGCCATTCGAGGAAGGATTCCTGCTGATCCGGGCCGTAACCGAGGATCCAGTCGTTCCACTTGGCATTTAGCGCATCCCAGGTTAATCCCATGCTATGCAGCCACGCGAGCGGTGTGCTTAGGCCCCAGATTGCGCCCAAACCCGACATCATTGCACCGGCCATGCCGGATTCGATGCGTTCCGGAGCGACTGCTGCCGTCGGGTCGACGCGGTGCCAGCCACGGTTCGGGAGCCACACTTCCGTCCAGGCATGGGCATCGGATTGTCTGACTATCAGGTAGGACCCCTGCGGATTTAGCTCGCCGCCCTGATAACCCAAAACGATGCGAGAGGGAATGCCGGCCGCTCGCATCATCACGGCAAATGCCGACGCATAGTGCTCGCAAAATCCCTCTTGCGTATCGAACAGGAAACGATCGACGGGGTTGCGGCCAAGCGCCGGCGGCTCAAGCGTGTAGTAGAACTCTTCGTTGTGAAATTTGGCGAGTACTTCCGTGATGAACGCTTCGTCACTGCCGGCTGCCAGGCGCATCTGTTGCGCAAGCTCGGCGGTGCGTGGATTGCTTGCAACCGGCAAGTCCGTGTACCAGGAGCGGAAAAATGGCACGAGTTGCGGGTCGACTCGATACTGCGTGTAAGACGTTACGTCGTACGCCATACGCTGATCGATTGGCTGCTCCTTTGCGAGCTGGAATTGCCGTCCCATAAAGACGTCGTTTCGCGACCACTCCTGTGAAATGTCCAGGGCAAACACCCATTGTTGCCGGGTCGGCTCCAGCGTTACCCGGTAACGAACAGGATCTCCGCTGACAAATATCCTATCTCGGGCAGCGGGATCCCGACTCGGTTTCGGGCCGGACCAGGTCCGGCCGTTGAATTGGTACAGAACCAAACCGCGCCAGTACTGGTCTTTCGGCTCCGGGACGGCGCCTTCGAAGTTGACTCTGAAAGCGACCGCGTTCGACAGGGAAAGCGAACTGATATCGCCCGGACTCATGTTGTCGCTCAGTCCGGAAGTAGCCGAGCTGGTATCGACGGGAATAGCCCAGAATGGTGTCGATATTCTGGGAAACAGAATCCACATCGCAAGCATTAATGGCGCCGCGTACAGGATGAGTCGGGTGCCTGTCTTGAAACTCTGCTTGACGCTGGTCTCACCGCCGTCATTGGCGAGCGACATCCTTAGCCAGGCCGTCATCGTCAGGACGACAGCCAGAAGCAGGTAAGGCAGCGACCATACGAATTGCTCTCGAAGCAGCGACGCCATGACCAGAAAGATCGATATAAATAACAATACGAACTGGTCCCGGCGCTTGCGGGTCTCGAGTAGTTTTAAGGCGGCCATGATGGCCAACAGTGCTGAGCCGGGCCCGACGCCACTGACCGACTCATAGGATATGAGGACGCCGAGGAAACATGTAAGTGCGAGAGCCACGCGAATCCACGGACGCGGCAGTGCGCGGCGCCGGCGCTCGATCTCGAATCGCCAGGTGGCGCAGATCAGAAATGCGCCGCTGATCCAGATGGGCAGGTACTGGATATGCGGCAAAACTGAAAAGCCGAGTGCCGCGAGCGTCCAGGGCAGACTGGCCAGCAGGGAACCGTCGGTGCCTGTCCGTTTAGCCATGCCGATCGCCGCCCTTGAAAAGTGCGAGTGATTCCAGGCAAAGGTGGCGATGCGACTCGCCGTGTGCGGGCGGGAACTCGCTGCCCGGAATCCTCACGCCGTAATCGCGTTGTGTCCTGTCCGCATCGATGATCCATCGCGTAATCACCGACAGCCGTTTCTCCACCTCGTCTTCGTCGACGTGTGCGAAGTCGAACCACTGGCTGCTGGTGTCGGCGCCCGCAAACTGTTTTGAGAAGAGTTCACCGGTGCGAGCGTAAGCTTTCCAGGCGACATGTCGTGGCGAATCGCCCTCATGAAATTTTCTCAGGCCGGCAAAGTCTTCCTCGCCGCGTGCGTCGTGTTGCCGATGGCCCTGTGCGGTCTGAGTCGGCGGTGGCTCTGGCGCAAGATCTGCGGGCCTCGGATAGACGAGCCCTTTCAGATCCATGTGCAACCAGGCCCAGGAACGAAACAGCTCGAAAGGGAAGAGTGTCTTGATGCCGAAGCGTGTCAATTCGATGTATCCGCGCTTGTCTGTCGGTATCGCAAGCCGAAAAATCTTGCTGTCGCCAGGCGCCAGGTCTCTTACCTCACTGAAGATCGAGTCTGCATACAACTGAATGTGAAATCGGCTGTTCTTTGAATGGTTGGTTATTGCGATTCGAAACTGCGCCGCTTGCCCGGCAAATACCGGGTCGGTGCCGGCAAAACTCAGTTCGAGACCGACCAGGTTGCGTTGGCACTGGTGCATTGAGACCAGCCCCAGGCCCACCAGCAGGAAGGTCAACACGAACGAGAGATTATTGTTGTAGTTCATTGAGCCGAGCAGCATGGCGAAGGTCATTAGTGCAAAAACCAGACCGACGCCAGTCGGCAAAATATAAATGCGCCTCGAGTGCAAGCGGGTGACGTGCGCATCCCCACCCTGGCGTTTGCGCGCCCAGCGTTGGACGCGATCGCCTACGGCATTACGAAGCGATGGCAGCCGTGGAAGTTTAGGGAATTGCCACGGAATCGAGGACATGTCGGCTTAGTTCGCCCGGGCTCCGATTGGTTGAGCCGCTCGCCGGCTTCAATCTGTGCCCGGCGACGGCGGCAAATACGGCTTGAACATCGTCGGGAAAGACGCCCGAATGGTGAAGAATGAATGCGTGTGCTTTCGCAGCAGCAATAAGTGCAAGCGATCCACGCGGCGACAGGCCGGTTTCGATATCGGGGGACTCACGGCTGTATCGGACCAATGCCTGGACATAGTCGACCAGCGGTCCGCTGATGTGCACTTTATCCACAGCCAACTGCAGTTGTGTGACGACTTCGGGACTCAACGTTGCCTCGATTTCCTCGAGCATTTGTCGACGGTCTCTGCCGGTGATCAGCGCGCGTTCACTTTCTTCGTTGGGATAACCGAGTCCGATACGCATCAGGAATCGGTCGAGCTGCGACTCCGGTAAAGGGAATGTTCCGATCTGATCGGACGGATTTTGCGTGGCAACGACGAAGAACGGTTCCGGCAACTGATGGGTTTGACCGTCTACCGATACCTGTTGCTCTTCCATTGCCTCTAGCAGTGCACTCTGCGCTTTGGGCGTTGCACGGTTGACCTCGTCGGCCAGCACGAGTTGTGCGAATACCGGGCCCGGCTGAAATTCGAATTTGCCTTCACTTTGTTGAAATATCGAGACGCCGACGATATCAGCTGGCAACAGATCGCTGGTGAACTGAATACGTCGAAAACTCAGGCCGAGAACGCGAGCCAATGCTTGTGCGAGTATGGTCTTGCCAAGACCGGGAAGATCTTCGATCAACAAATGACCGCGCGCGAGCAAGCAGGCGAGGCTAAGGGATATTTCCTGGTCTTTGCCGAGGATGATTGTGCCGAGGGATTTGCGCGCGTTGTCGATGACACTCTTTTGGCCATCCGCGCTCAGGGGCAATTGTTCCAGCGTACTTCCGCGTTGCATCGGCTACTCCACTACCAGACCCAATAGTCGCTAATGGGCGGCCTCATTGCACATCCCGGGCGTCAGATTGTGATCCAGTCCTCAGAATATGCCGTTTCAGTCTAAATTCTGAAGTTTTTCAAGCTGTTCCTGAAGTTTTGCAATCTGACCCTTAAGACTTCCGGCACGCTGCTCTATTTCTGTAACGACGGCTTTCGGTGCTTTGCTCATAAACTGGACATTACCGAGCTTGACTTCCGCTTTGCCGAGATCGTCCTTGAATCCATCCTGTTTCTTCTCAAGCCGCGCTCGCTCGGCGTCGACGTCGATGATGCCCTTGAGCGGCACGAGCACGCGCATATCACCGAGCAGTGCGGTGGCCGATGGCGGCGGGGCTTCATTCGCAGCAAGAGGCCGCACCGATTCGGTTCGACCGACTCGCCCAAGCAAGTCTCTGTGTCGTTCGGCCAGCTCGCGATCGACATCCGTCGAATTTTCCAACAATACCGGTAGCGGTTTGCCAGGCGATATGTCCATTTCGCCGCGAATTTGCCGAATTCCCAAAATGAATTGCATGACCCAGTTCATTTCCTCCTCGGCATCGTCGTCTTTGGCCTCGTTCGAGGATTGCGGGAAAGGTCGCAGCATTATCGTCTCGCCGTCAACATTCGTGCGGGGTGCTAATGCCAGCCAGATTTCCTCGGTGATGAAGGGCATCAATGGATGCATCAGGCGCAGCAACGTCTCGAGTACTTCTACCAATGTCCTTCTAGTGCCGCGCTTTTGTGCATCCGAAGATTGCTCCGATTGTAAAACCGGTTTGGAGAGTTCCAGATACCAGTCACAGAACTCGTGCCAGGTAAATTCGTACATCGCCTGTGCCGCCAGGTCGAGGCGATACGTGGCGAAGTGTTGATGCACCGACTCGATCGTTTTGTTCAGGCGGGCGCGTATCCACCGATCGGGCGCACTGAGTTGCATATCGCCGTCATCCAGATCCTCTGTATTCATCAGGACGTAGCGGGACGCGTTCCAGAGTTTGTTGCAGAAGTTCTTGTAACCATCGATACGGCCAAGGTCGAATCGAATATCGCGGCCCGTCGTCGCCAAAGATGCAAAGGTAAAACGCAGCGCATCTGTACCGAATGCCGGTATGCCATCCGGAAACTGCTCGCGGGTCGCGGCCTCGATCCTGGGTTTGAGATGGTCCTGCATCAGGCCGCTGGTGCGTTTCTCGAGCAATGTGTCGAGATCGACGCCGTCGATGAAATCGAGCGGATCGAGCACGTTGCCTTTCGACTTCGACATCTTCTGCCCGTCCTGGTCCCGAATAAGGCCATGAATATAGATCTCATGAAACGGCACGTCGTCCATGAACTTCAGACCCATCATGATCATGCGGGCGACCCAGAAGAAGATGATGTCAAAGCTCGTGACGAGGACATTACCCGGGTAGAAGGTCTTCAGCGACTCGGTCTTTTCGGGCCAGCCTTGGGTACTGAACGGCCATAGTGCCGAGGAGAACCAGGTGTCGAGCACGTCTTCGTCCTGGCGCAGCTCTGCGTCGGCCGACAGCTCGTATTTTTGCCGGACCTCGTCTTCGTCGCGGCCGACGTATATATTGTTTTCGCCGTCATACCACGCCGGAATTCGATGCCCCCACCAGAGCTGACGGCTGATGCACCAGTCCTGAATGTTGTACATCCACTCGTAGTAAGTCTTGGACCAGTTTTCCGGCACGAACTTTATCCTGCCAGTTTCGACTGCTTCGATGGCCACTTTGGCGAGCGGCTTGATATCGACATACCACTGATCTGTCAGGTAAGGCTCGACGACTGCGCCACTTCTGTCGCCTCTCGGAATTTTCGTTTCGTAGTCTTCTATCTTGTCGACCAGTCCGAGCGCATCGAGGTCTTCGACAATTTTCTTTCTGGCATCGAATCGATCGAGTCCGACGTAAGCATCCGGAGCCGTGTCATTGATGGCCGCATTGTCATCGAGAATATTGTATTGCGGCAGGTCGTGACGCTTGCCGAGTTCATAGTCATTGAAGTCATGTGCCGGCGTGATCTTGACGCAACCGGTGCCGAACTCCGGATCAACGTAGTCGTCGGCAACGATGGGCATTTTGCGATCGACCAGTGGGAGCATCACCTCCTGGCCGACCAGGTCCTTGTATCGCTCGTCTTCGGGATGCACCGCGACGGCGCTGTCACCGAGCATTGTCTCGGGCCGGGTGGTCGCTACGACCAGATGACCATCTCCGGAGGCGAGCGGATAGCGGAAGTGCCAGAGCTTGCCGGCTTCTTCTTGCGACAATACTTCCAGGTCGGAAAGCGCTGTGTGCAGGACGGGGTCCCAGTTGACCAGACGCTTGCCGCGGTAAATGAGCCCTTCATCGTAGAGCTTGACGAAGACTTCGGTAACCGCGGCGGACAGGTCCTCGTCCATCGTAAATCTTTCGCGTTTCCAGTCGACCGATGCGCCCATCCTTCGCAGCTGTTGTTGTATCCAGCCGCCGGACTCGTTTTTCCATTTCCAGACGCGAGCGACGAATTTTTCGCGGCCGAGCTCCTTTCGCGAACTACCCTCGGCATTCAGCTGACGCTCGACCACCATTTGCGTCGCGATGCCGGCGTGGTCCATGCCGGGCTGCCACAGTGTGTTCCGGCCAGACATCCGGTGATAACGAATCAACGCGTCCATGATCGTGTCCTGGAACGCGTGACCCATGTGCAGGGTGCCGGTGACGTTTGGCGGCGGAATGACGATGCAGTAGGAATCGCCGCTGCCGCTGGGGGCGAAATAGTCGTTTTGTTCCCAGCGTTGATATTGCCGCTGTTCGATATCGCGCGGATCGTAGGCCTTATCCATGGCCGCTATTCTTTGTCGTCAAAGTGATCGTGTAGTACGCGACTAACGAGCGCCGGCAACTCGCTCCTTAACTTGCTCATGACCCGTTCGACGATGATGTCTTCGACGTCATGACATGCTTCATGAATCAGATGGTCGGCAAGCGTGAGGCTTTGTGCGCACAACTTGGATTCCAGCTTGACGAGTTCGTCCGCCGACGGCACGTCGGGTAGCGCAGCCGGTGTCTCCACGGCCTCGGTCAGGACCGGCAGATCTTCGTCTTTGTCGGGATGTGCGGTGATGCTTTAGTCCTCGTCAAATGTTGTGCGTCTCGAGCTCCGCACCGAGTTCACGGTAATGCTTGAAGCGCTGCCGGCTCAATTGGCGGCTCTGCTCATCGGAGGTTACAAGCTCTGCGACCCTGGGAAAAGAGGCGGCCATTTCGGGAATCTGATCGGTCAGATTAATCAGCAGGTCATGCTCGCCGATCCCGCAATCTTCGAAGCCGATCGTTACCGGTGCGCCGCGCTGGCGTCCGGCCGTGCCCAGCACTTCATGTGGCACAAAACTGCCGTCACGAAATGTCCACAACAGTTCATCGAGCACTGCGGCCTGCTCACGATTGGCGGTGTGAATGTGGACGGTATGCTTCAGCCGATACGCCTTCTCGGCGAGTCGGCAGGCAAACTTCTGCCGCGACGGTTCGCCCGTTGCCGCGAGAATGTAGAAATCCACGCGTGACATGAGGGTTGTCAAGAAATAGCGCCGGCGCGCTTCAAGAGGAGTTCGCTGAGCATTGGCACGGGACGGCCCGTGCTGCCTTTCTTGGCCCCGGATCGCCAGGCGGTGCCAGCGATGTCGAGATGCGCCCAATCCATGCCTTTGGTGAATTTGGACAGGAAACAAGCCGCAGTGATTGCGCCGCCTTCGCGCCCACTGATATTCGCAAAGTCAGCGAAATTGCTCTTGAGTTGACGTTCGTATTCAACGGCGATCGGCATGTGCCAGCCACGGTCGTCTGCAGAAATACCAGCATCAAGAATGCTGTTGGCAAGTTTGTCGTTGTTGCTCATCACCGCGGTACGGTGATGGCCCAGCGCGATGACGCAAGCGCCGGTCAGTGTTGCGACGTCGATTATTGCAGCCGGCTTGAATCGCCGGGCGTAGGTGAGCGCGTCGCAGAGAATCAGCCGGCCTTCGGCATCGGTATTCAGGATTTCAATAGTCTGACCCGACATACTCTTTACGATGTCGCCCGGGCGAGTCGCCGTGCCACTTGGCAGGTTTTCGCAGGTCGGCACAACGACGTTGACGTTGATAGGCAACTTCAGTTTGGCGACGACTGCTATCGTGGCGATGACCGAGGCGGCGCCGCACATATCAAACTTCATTTCGTCCATGCCGGGGCCGGGCTTCAGGGAAATACCGCCGGCGTCGAACGTGACGCCTTTACCAACGAGTACCATCGGCGCCTGCTTGGTCGTTCCTTTGTATTTCATGACGATCAACTTCGCCGGAAGCACCGTGCCGGCTGTAACCGACAAAAGGGAATGCATGCCAAGTCGTTTCATCTCCGCTTCGCCGATGACACGCGTCTGCAGATTCTTGTTCTCGCGAGCGAGGCGTTGTGCAATTCGACCGAGATAACTCGGCGTGCAAACATTCGGCGGCAAATTGCCGAGGTCCTTCGCTAATGCCATGCCATTTACAATTGCATCCGCGTGTTCGCTACCGCGCGTAACCTTGGCCGCGTCGCTGCGTTTTTGCAGTGCAAGCGCGACACGCTTCAATGCAATCGCTGCACCGCGACGACCGCTTTTCATTTCGGTGAAGCGGTACAGACTTTCACCAATCGTCTGTACGCTGTAGCGAGCGAGATAATACGGGCTCACGCCTTTGATTTTCTCGAGAGTCAGATAGTTCGTAACGTCGGCGATCTTGCTCGACTTCAACAAGGTCATCGCCGCGTTAGTCGCCTGTCGCAATTGCATGACGCCAAATAAACTAGCCTTGCCGAGGCCAACTACCAATACGCGTTGCGCTTTGACACCGTCAATCGAATTCAACAATCGACACTGGCCGAGCTTGCCGTTCAGGTCGCCCAGCTTGATCTGCTTGCGAATATGTCCTTTGCTGGCTTTGTCGATGTCGATTGCGGCACTGCCGAGCTTGTTGCGAGCGTAAATTCCGACAATAACGCAGCTACCAGCGCGGCGGGATGCAGCACTCGTCGTAGTGGAATATTTCATAGATCAAGATTGCCTTGTCAGGAACCGGATTAACGCCAAAAAAGCAGATTGCGGCCTGACTCGCCGCCGTTGCTGGCCCCCTGCGAATCCGATGTGCTGTTTTATTGGTTGTTTATGCCGTCCCGGCGCATTGCGACGCAAGGACTGTCACAGACAAACTAAAAGCGTTAGTCTAACCGATCCGGTCAAATTTGGCAGAGATTCCTAATAAAATCACAGATATAACGATGTTTCGTATTCTTGATCGATACATATTTCGCGAGGTGGCGCAGACTTGGGCTGCCGTGACTCTCGTGCTGTTGTTTATCCTGCTGACCAATCAGTTTGCCCAGGTCCTGGGCGACGTCGCCAAAGACAGATTGCCAAAAGATGCTGTTTTTCAGGTAATTGCGCTGACCGGTCTGCAATATCTTACGATTGTGCTGCCGATTGGCATGTTCCTGGCGATTATGCTTACGCTCGGCCGCCTGTATCGCGACAGTGAAATGCCGGCAATGATGGCGTGCCGGGTCGGTCCGGGCCGTCTCTACCGGCCACTGCTCTTGCTCATAGTCCCTCTGGCACTCGGCGTCGGTTGGATTGCGATGGATATCGGCCCGAAAGCGCTGACGGCTGTCGATCGAATCGGCGTAGCTGCGCAACGAGAGGCCGACCTCGCCAGCATTGAGCCGGGAAAATTCACGGCCGGTCGGGAAGGTACTGTGGTTTATGCCGAACGGGTTATCGGCCCGGGTTCGGTTGAAAATGTGTTCCTGCAACGACGGACAGAAACTGGAGGTGTCGAAGTCGTCATCGCAGAACGCGGCGAACAAGTGGAATCCGAAGATGCCGATACGCGCTACTTTGTTCTTCATGACGGCCGACGCTACGAAGGTATGCCTGGAACAACTGAATTTCGAGTCATGGAGTTTGTTGAGCACGGTATTCCCTATCGACTGCCGAACGTATCGGAACCGAATGAGCGTCCTCGTGCGATGAGTACGCTGGCGTTGATGAAGTCCGGGTCCAGCGACAATATCGCGGAACTGCAATGGCGCATTGGGATACCGCTGTCGACTTTGATTCTCGGCATTCTCGCTGTTCCACTTAGCCGAAGTCAGCCACGGCAGGGTCGCTACGGTCGCCTGGCAATAGGCCTGTTGGTGTTCATGATCTATTTCAATTTGTTGAGTGCCGGAAAAGCCTGGGTCGAGCAAGATGCAGTACCTGCTGTGGTCGGCATGTGGTGGGTCCACGCCGTCATGCTGGCGGCAGCAGGCGTCATGCTCGGTTATCAAAACGGCCTGCATCGCCGCTTTATGCCGTTCAAGGCCATCTGATGGGTGTCCTCAGCGGATATCTTATGCGCACCATACTTGCCAGCACAATGCTGGTATTGATGGTGCTGCTCGGGTTGGCAGCGCTGTTCGAGTTTATCGGCGAACTCGACAACAAGATGGGTGACTACGGTATTCCGCAGGCGCTAATGTATTCCGTGTTGCGGCTTCCGCAACTCGCGTCTCAGATGTTGCCCATGGCAACGTTGATCGGTGCCTTGCTCGGCTTGGGTGGGCTCGCATCCAACAGCGAGTTGGTCGTAATGCGTTCGGCCGGATTGTCCGTTGGCAAGCTGTCGGGCATGGTCGCGATAACCGGCGTCGTCATCATGGTAATCACTGCACTCATCGGCGAATACATCGGTCCACCACTCGACTATTTCGCCCGAACGATGCGTAACGAAGCGCGCTTCCAGCAAGATGGGCGCAACTCCGGTAATCCCGCCTGGGTCAAGGACGGTCAGGTGATTCTACATCTGGAACGGGTCAATAGTGACTTCGAGTTCGGTGGCATCTACATGTTTCGATTTAACGACGACAACTCGTTGCGATCGATCGCCAGAGCCGAGAATTCAGGTATCGATGACTCGGATAAATGGATTCTCGAGAATTTTCGCGAGACCCGCTTCCAGGACGATGGCGTACAAGTCGTCGAGTCTTCAAGGGAAGTGCAATCATTCGACCTGAGCGGTGACATGCTCGGCATCACGTTGGTCAAACCGATCAGCCTGTCCGTGAAGGGATTGCTGAGCTACATCAGTTATCTAAAAAAGAACAACCTTTCATCCGGTCGCTACGAAACAGAGCTCTGGTCGCGGATTGCGACAACGGTGACGGTTGTCATCATGCCGATACTCGCTCTCTCTTTTGTCTTTGGCTCACTTCGGGTATCGGGCTCTGGTGGTCGCATTATGATCGGGGTAATGATCGGGCTCGGCTATTACCTGGCCAGCGAAATGGTTGCCAATTCCGGCCAGGTCTACGACCTCAATCCGGCCCTGGTGACCTGGCTGCCGTCATTGGCTTTGCTTGCGGTGACGGTCTTTTCGATCGACCGGATCAGATAAGACCTTACTGTGCGTTACTGGTCTTCGGGTGATAGCGGAGGTGCGTGCCGGACAGGCGATCATGCCAGCAAAGATTGTCGCGGTCCCATAAAGCCCACCAGAATCCCAGACCCGCCGGCAACCAGGAAATCAACGCCCCAAAAAACCTCAAGCTCGCACTGGACAGATCCGGTTTTCGTCCGTCCATTGTTTCCAGGCTCAGACGCCAGGATTGCATCCCCAGCGTACGGCCCACCCGCCACCAGAAGCCGGTAAAGAACACATAAGCGACGACAAGCATTGTGACCTGGTAAACCGGATCGCCTGCGGCGACCGGCTCCCCAGCTCCAATGGCGATGAATGGCAAGGTCGCAAGAAACATCAGCGCGAACACCAACAGCGTGTCATACAGAATCGCGCCGAAGCGGCGGCCGAGACTTGCGTTCATCAAAGTGCGTCGAAGTAGTCGACGATACGCTGCCGCGTACTGTCATCCGGCAGAGGCCCGAAACCCGCACCAAGATTATCCGCCATATGGTGAAGCTTGCTCGATGCCGGGATGACGCAGCTTACCGCCGGGTGGCTGATGATGAACTTCAGAAATAACTGGCCCCAGCTCTCGGCGATATCGCCGACCCAGTCCGGTAAGGGTAGATCGCCGACAGCGCGGAACAGACGGCCTTGCACGAAGGGCCGGTTGATGAGCACCGCGATACCCAGATCCATGGCCAACGGCAGCACCCGTTTGTCGGCTTCGCGTTCAACGACCGAGTAGTTGATCTGAATGAAGTTGGGTTTGTGTTTCTTCATCGCTGCTTCGAGCTCGTCCAACGCACCCGCATGATAATGCGTCACGCCGTTGTAGCGGATTCGTCCTTCAGCCTGCCAGTCTCTGATGGTCGCAAGATGTTCGTTCGTGTCGCGAAGGTTATGAACCTGCATGAGATCGATTACGTCCGCGTTCATGCGCTCAGCCGATTCGCTCATCTGGCGAGCGCCGGCCGCTTTTCCATCCGTCCAGACTTTGGTTGCGAGAAAAAGTTGCTCGCGATTTTTGGCAACATCAATGATGTCACCGATGACACTTTCGGCGCGGTTATACATTGGTGAAGAGTCCAGAACGCTCGCGCCTTTTTCGACCAACAGCGCAACGAGCGCCCGGCGCGCCTCTATATTCTCGTCGGACCGGGCGACGTCAAACACAATATAGGTGCCAAGTCCGACAACCGGCAAAAATTCCCCGGAAACAGGAATCTGGCGAGTCAGCACCGTTTGTTCCTCTGCAAATGATAAGGACGGTGAAACGGCCAATGCAGCCCCGAGCTGCAGCGCACCCCGCCTTGTCCAGCAATGCTTGTCATTCACGCTTCTTGTCCTGCCGATAATGCCTTGTCACGTCGCTTGTAATCTCTGCCGAGCCATAGTGCGGTCGCGGTCCAGATTGCAGCGAGCGGCACACAAACCAGCGAAATTCCACTGAGTCCAATCCCGGCCATTATTCTGACCGCCCAGGCGCCTGCAAGATCCCCGCCACGGTATAAGGCGGTCTCTGTGAAGTTCTTTGCCTTGTATTTTTCCTCCGGCGAAACCACCGAATAGAGCATGTCGCTGGTTGGTTTGCCCATGCCGAACGTGATTGAACGACGTACGACCTGCAGCGCAGCGATGACGATGAACACGGGGTTTGCCGCCAGTATCGCGAAACCAATGACCGAGACGACGGGCAACACCGCCAGCGACACACCAACTCCGAATCTCTTCACGACCTGTCTGACGACGATCAGCTGGCCAATCAGTGACAGAGCATTTGTTAGCGCGTCCAGCCAGGCGAACACCCGAGTATGTTCATCCGTCGTTGCGAAATTCTCGCTAACCAGTTGCGCCATGTATATATAAGTGACCGTTCCCATGAAACTCGCAAAGGCGCCACCGAGTGCGATGGCAGCGAGATACCGTGACGTCAATACCAGCCGTACGCCGGCGAGCGCGCCACCGCCAATCGGCTTCGACGTGTCTACAACTACTTCGTGGCCCTCTGACTCCCGTCGTTCGGCCCAGCGGCGCAATTGAGCCACGCAATACACTGAAAACATCAGGAGGAATGCCGACAGCGGTAACATATTTTCAAATCCCAGCGGAACGACAAGAAAGCCTGTTACCAACGGGCCCAGGATCGCGCCTGCGCTGCCACCGGCCGATATGAATCCGAAAAGTCGACGTCCCTGTTCCTTGGAATAAATATCGGCCATGAAACTCCAGAACACCGATACCACGAACAGATTGAAGACGCTCAGCCAGACAAAGAACGCGCGCGCGATCCATACCGATTCCAGTTCGTTTCTCAGTACGTATGTAAACAAGGAGAAAAAGATCAGGATATTGAAGATGAAAAAATAATAGACCCAGGGCAGGAATTTCTTGCGCGGATACTTCGAGGCGACGTAGCCGAAGAAGGGCGTCACTACTAACATCGCGACAAATGTCCCTGTAAATAACCAGGGGATATTCTGTGTGCCGCCCATGATTGCCATGGACTCACGAACAGAGCGCAGCATGTAATAGGCGGAGAGAATCGAGAAGAAGTAGACGAACGACCAGACTGCCGGGTAGAACTCCCCCGGCTTGAGTCCGAGGAGTCGCACAAGAGCGGTGATGCGGTTAGAAGTTACAGGCATTTGCCAGTTCGGCTTGGTTCTAGCGCTTGACGTAGCTCGCCAACACGATCAGTGCGATCATCAGGCCACCGAACTCCCGCGTCGACTCGATGTAGGGTTTGGATGAACTCATGGAGCCAATCAAATCATCAAGGCTGCCGAAATCGATGAAGTTCAGAACCCCCGGCACGGCATAAATCAATCCGGCCACCACGCCACCGATAACGATCGCAGCCCAGAATTCACTAAATCGGCCCAGCCCCTTGCTTAACGCGATCAACGCTGTGCCGCCATAAACGGCGACCCAGTAGACTGGATCGGGATCATTGAACTGCAGCCCGGCCATGGCGAAAAAAAGTCCCGCGAACACGTAGTTCAGAATGCGCATCTTGATTCTCCGGGCATTGAGCGTGCTGCAAGGCTACAGCGTGAATCCCGATCCTGCAATCGAGCAAATGCGCTAGTATTACTAAAGCGTATTCTCGAACTTCGGACAAATTCCGGGGCCTCTTGCCCAATAACAAGAATCAGGGAGTAAATCATGGAATCCATGCAACCCATTGCCGTTGTCACCGTGCTTGCCGTTTTCCAGGCATTCGCTTTTGCCTTCCTTGTCGGCAAGCAACGCGCCAAACACGACGTAAAAGCACCTGGAATTTCGGGCGATGCCGAGTTCGAACGGGCCTTTCGCATCCACCAGAACACGGTAGAACAATTAGTTATATTCCTGCCCGCTCTATGGCTGTTTGG
>CAYLSX010000046.1:0-15540 GCA_964386685.1 uncultured Woeseiaceae bacterium
GTTGGCAACTATAAGTGTTACAGCTGGATTTACGAGGTGATCTGTCCCTCGGCATGCACTCAGAGTTTCGCGACCCACGTCGAAGCCATGTCGCCCCCGGTGTCTTTCTAGCCTCCCTAGTGTAGGGGCAGGGAGTTGAATTTCAAATCGACTATTGCCGATTATTGTCAGGTGCTACAGAATACGTAGCAAGAATCCTATCGCGCTATTGAAACCGAAGCAGATTGTGGAAGCCTTATGGCTAAAGGCATACAGACCATCAGGAAGACCGAGACCAGCGCCGGGCTGGCATCAGCGCTGGATCAGTTCGGTCGACGCTGGGCCTTGCGGGTTATCTGGGAATTACGGGGGGAAGCCTTGAGTTTCCGGGCTTTGCGGACGGCTTGCGGCGACATATCGCCGAGTGTCATGCAGGCCAGGCTGCATGAACTAAGGGATCTGGGGCTTATCGAGCAGATTCCAGGGCTGGGATATCGTCATACGGCTGCGGGTCAGCAACTGTTTCGGGTAATTGCACCGCTGGACGATTGGGCAGACAAGCACCTCTGAGAGGTGAATTGTTAGTAAGTATTTAGATGAAGAAACAACAGGAACTTGTTGTTCTTATAGTAGTTATTGCCTTTACAGATTTGAGGATTTCATGATCCTGGCTTTCTGCCGTTGCCAGTCTCTGTCCTTCTCGGTGGCTCGCTTGTCGTGTTGCTTTTTGCCCTTGGCGAGCCCGACGTCGAGTTTTGCCTTGCCGCGAGCCCAATGCAGGTTCAGCGGCACCAGGGTGTAGCCCTTTCGTTCGACGGCGCCGATCAAGCGGTCCAGTTCGGTCCGGTGCAGCAGTAGTTTTCGGGTCCTCGTCGGGTCCGCTTTGATGTGTGTTGAAACTGTATTGAGTGGCGACACGTGGGCGCCAAACAGCCACGCTTCGCCATCTCGAATATGTACGTAGCTTTCAGTGAGCTGTGCCCGCCCTTCCCGAAGGCTTTTGACCTCCCAGCCTTCGAGGGCAAGACCCGCTTCGAAGCGGTCCTCAATGAAGTAGTCATGCCGCGCTTTTTTGTTGACGGCGATCTGCTTGCTGGCCGCATTTTTCTTATCTGCTTTGTTCATGAGGCGAGCTTCAGGCTGGCTAGCGGCTGGAAGGGCGTGGATTATACGGCAGACGGCGGTCTTCAGGTCGCTGTTGTAAGCGATTTCAATTTGATCCAGAATCGCGCCCTTGGCAGCGAGAATAGCGGGCTTAATTGCCGCACCGAGAATAACAATGCTGAGCCAACCGACAGCCGATACGGTACTACGTAAATCCCTGCACGGACAATGGTCCTCTCGATTTGCATTCATCCTGGCGGTAACCGGGTCGGCCGTCGGTCTCGGCAATATCTGGAAGTTTCCCTATATCGCCGGGCAGAACGGCGGCGGCGCCTTTGTACTTGTTTATCTGCTTTGCGTCGTGCTGATCGGCATGCCCGTCATGATGTCCGAGATCCTGATCGGCAGGCGCGGCAGGCGTAACCCGGTGGCTACCATGGCCTTGCTGGGTGAAGAAGAAGGCAGCAGCAAGCATTGGCGGCTGGTCGGCCTGATGGGCGTGCTGGCCGGGATATTCATATTGTCGTACTACAGCGTGGTTGCCGGCTGGACGCTGGCATACACGCTGAAGAGCGTCTCGGGTCAGTTTGCGGGTGCCTCGGCGAGCGAAGTCAGTAATATTTTTGCAAGTTTTAAGGGTGATTGGCGTTGGGTCGCTTTGAGCCACACGGTGTTCCTGGGCGCGACGGTTTTCGTGGTTGCGCGCGGAGTCGAGCGGGGCCTCGAGCAGGCGGTCCGCTTCATGGTGCCGGCGCTGTTGTTGCTGATGTTGGCGCTGCTCGGTTATTCGATCAACTCAGGGCATTTCAGTGAGGGCCTGGCGTTCATGTTCACGCCCGATTTCGACAAGCTCAGCTGGGACAGCGTGCTTGCAGCCATGGGCCAGGCGTTTTTTAGCCTGAGCATCGGTATGGGCGCCATCATGGCCTACGGTGCCTACCTGCCGCAGGAAACCTCGATAACCGGGGCCTCGGCTGCCGTTGTAACGGCCGACACCCTGATCGCGATACTTGCCGGGCTGGTGATCTTCCCGTTGGTATTTGCGAACGGGCTGGATCCCGCTGCAGGACCCGGCCTGGTGTTTGAGACGCTGCCGCTGGCATTCGGCCAGATGACGGGTGGCGTATTCTTCGCAACGCTGTTTTTTGTACTGTTGTCATTTGCTGCATGGACATCGGCCATTGGCCTTATCGAACCCGCCGTTGCGTGGATGGTTGAGCGTTTCGGTCGAACCCGGGCGCAGGCAGCGACATTTGTCGGGGTCCTGATCTGGGGCATCGGCATGGGATCGGTGCTGTCGTTCAATACGCTGTCCGATTTGACGTTCTACAAAGGCACCATTTACGCCAATGTCGACTACATCACGAGCAACATCCTGCTGCCGCTGGGGGGTGTGTTAATCACCGTTTTTGCTGCCTGGGTGATGTGCCGTAACTCGACTGCGGACGAACTCGGTGGAGCCGGGTCCTTGTACAAACTGTGGCGCTTACTCGCCCGGTACGTTGCACCACTCGCGATTCTTTTTGTATTCCTGAAGGCTGTCGACTTGTTGCCTGATCTATCCGGCTAAGTTAGTGCGCACCGTCAATCGTAGTGCCCTGGTTCCCTACACTGCACGTGAGATGTTTGTGCTGATCGACGATGTCGAGTCCTACCCACAGTTTCTGCCCTGGTGTAACGATGCGGAGATACACAACCGGACAGAAAATACTGTCGAGGCGACGCTCGAACTCCACAAGGGATCGGTAAGCAATCACTTTACGACCTTAAATACACGCCATGAATACGACAAGATCGATCTCACACTGATCGGTGGTCCGTTTCGAACCCTCGAAGGGGGCTGGCGTTTTACCGAGCTCGGAGAACAAGGATGCAAAATTGTTCTCGAGCTCGATTTCGAATTCGAAAGCATGTTCGTCGATATGATGTTCGGCGCCTTCTTCGAAGAAACCTGTAACTCCTTAGTCGATGCATTTACCAGGCGCGCAAAGGATGTATTCGGTGCACGGTAAATGGTGAATATCGAAGTTGTTTTTGCCCTGCCGGATCGCCAGGAGCTGTTGGCCCTGAATGTTGACACAGATACGACGGTGGAGGCGGCTATTGCATTATCGGCGATTAGCGACAGGTTTTCGGGCGAGGACTTGTCGGCTTATCAGGCCGGTGTTTGGGGCAAAGTCGTCGAGCGCGATTACCGATTGCAAGAGGGTGACAGATTGGAGCTTTACAGGCCGCTGCAGATGGATCCTCGGGATGCCAGGCGACTACTGGCGGCAAGCGGCGGCTCGATGGGTCAGCCTCGGAATGAGACTACAGATCGGAACTGAGTTCCTGGCCGTCGATGATCTCGCTGACTTTGTCGCCTTCGAATAAGATCGATATCCAGCGCTTGAAGATTGCGTCGTCGCGGCCGACTTTTAGAAAGTAGATGTAGTCCCAGCGTTCTTCGTGAAATGGATCCTCGATCATCGGCGTTCCAAGCAAATACCTCACCTGGCTGCGAGTCATGCCGACCTCCACCTGGTCGAGATCCTCCTGCTTGATGACATTTCCCTGGTTCAGGTTTGCCTGATAGACGCAGCCACTGGCCGCAAACAGGAGAAAGACCAGACAAATTAAGATGGGGCGTTTTTGCATTAGTTATTGATTCAATTATGTTTTTGCAATTGAAAGTTACGGGCTGACATTGGACAGGCGGTGGAGCATGCGGTTCAACTGGGTCATAATAGCCGCGCATGATACCTTCTTGCCTACCGCCGCGGTAGCCGTCACAACGTGCCATTCACAGCCAGAGCAAAGCAATGTTACAACGTCAGGAATTAAAAAAAGCCGGGCTCAAGGTCACTTTGCCCAGACTGAAGATTCTTGAAATTCTCGAAAGCGACAAGCAACGCCACCTGAGCGCCGAAGACATATACAAGGAGTTGCTGCAGACGGGCGAAGATATCGGGCTGGCGACAGTCTATCGTGTGTTGACGCAGTTCGTGACGGCCGGGCTGGTTAAACGTCACAACTTCGAAGGTGGCCATTCGGTTTTTGAAATGGACGAAGGTGAGCATCACGATCACATGGTGTGCGTCGAAACCGGCGATGTGGTCGAGTTCATAAATGACGATATCGAGCGTCTGCAAGACGAGATCGCGAAGAAACATGGATACGAGCTGATTGATCACAGTCTCGTTCTTTACGTGAAACCGCTGCGCAAGGATTCAGAATAAATTTGCAGTGTGGCCTGTTCAGGCCGACTTGAGCATCTCCGCCGCGTGCGCCCTGGTTTTTTCTGTAATGGAAACGCCGCCTAACATTCTCGCCAGTTCCTCAATTCTTTCATCGTTACCGAGTTGAACGACACTGGTTCTGGTCGATTTGCCATCAGTAATCTTGTTTATCCGATAGTGGTGCGCGGCGATGCTGGCGACCTGGGGCAGGTGGGTCACGCACAAGACTTGAGAATTGTCTCCGACTTCCTTGAGCCTGCGCCCGAGCATTTCCGCGACGCCACCGCCGATACCGCTGTCGACCTCGTCGAAGATCATTGTCGGAACCGAGTTGCCGTCGCTCGCAATTACCTGAATCGCCAGGCTCATTCTTGACAGTTCGCCTCCCGAAGCCACTTTTGCCAACGGCATTAACGGCTGTCCGGGGTTGGCACTGATGAGAAAGTTGATTAAGTCGATACCGTGCGACTTTTCGTCGCCTTCGCCACATTCGACGACGGTTGCTTCAAATGTCCCGCCTGGCATGCCCAGCCCGGACATCGTTTTTGTAACGGCCGCCGAGAATTTCACGGCAGCTTTCTTGCGGGCTCCGGACAAGACGTCTGCGCTCTTTCGATACGCCTTGGAAGCTCGCTCGGTTTCCTCGCTGAGTTCTGCGCCGCGTGCTTCAGCATTTTGCAATTCATCTAAAGATACGCGAATCCTGTCGTGCACATCCGCCAGTGAGTCCGGTTCCACGCGATGTTTACGTGCGACCGACTGAATGGCGTTAATGCGTTCCTCGACCCAGTCACGACGTGTCGGATCCATCTCGATCGTGTCTGCGTAACGTCTTAATGTGTCGGTAGCATCGCTTACCTGGATACTTACTTCGTTAAGTATTGCCAGTACCGGGTCGAGTTGCGCATCGAAATCACGCAGCCGTGACAGCGTTTGGCATGCATCGGCAAGCAAACTCTGGGCATTCGCCGTGTCATTGTCGTAGATGTTCTGAAGTACGCCGGATACGCCGTCGGCAAGTTTTCCGGAGTTTTGCAGTTTCTGCCTTTCGCTGCGCAACGCGTTCGTTTCGTTTTCCTGCAAGTCCAGGGCGTCGAGTTCGCCAAGCTGAAATTGCAAAAGATCCAGGCGTGATTCCCGATCGGCATCGGCGGACTCGAGATCGTGAAGCCGGGTCGTCAACGATTGCCATATTTCGAAACTGCTTTCGGTGGCCGTGCGCAAGTCGATAAGGTCGGCGAAATGGTCAAGCAAATCGCGTTGGACGCCGCGGCGCCCGAGTGACTGGTGGAAATGCTGGCCGTGAATGTCGAGCATGCGTTCGCCGAGACCCTTGAGTGTCTGCAAAGAGACCGCGCTTCCGTTGATATATGCCCGCGAGCGCCCATCGGCGTTAATCACGCGTCGAAGCACGCATTCGTCACCCTGATCAAGCGTTTGTTCTTCGAGCCAGCTTTTTGCTTCCGGCAAGTCTCCGAGGCCGAACTCGGCACTGAACTCGGCGCGTTCGGCACCGCTGCGAACCAGGCCGTTGCCGCCGCGTTCTCCCAGAACCAGTCCGAGTGCGTCAACGAGTATCGACTTGCCGGCGCCGGTCTCACCCGTCAGTACCGTCATACCCAGATCAAACTCGACATCGATCTGATCGATGATGGCGAAATTTCGAATTTGCAGGCTTCTGAGCATCGACTACTGTTTCCCGGAATCTTCGACAACATGCCGCACGCGGCTGTCCCGTCCCCAATGCAACTTCGAACGCAGAATCTCATAAAAGTCGTACCCCGGGGGATGAATGAGGGTAATACGTTCGTCGGCAGCGCCGATCAACAGGCGATCCTTGCCGGTCAATGCGCCAATGGAATGGCCGTCTGCGGCGACTTCCGCCTGGGTATCGGCGCGTTCGAGTAGTCTGACTTCAATCTCGAGGTTGGCCGGAACAACCACCGGACGATCGCTCAATGTGTGTGGGCAGACCGGCACGACGACGATGGCATCGAGCTGCGGTTCAATGATGGGTCCCCCGCAACTGAGCGCGTATGCGGTCGATCCGGTCGGCGTCGCGACGATCAGGCCGTCACCCGAATGCGTATTGACGAACTGGCCGGCGATCGAGGTCTCGAAGTCGAGCATTCTTCCCGCACCACGGCGTTGCAGCACGATGTCATTCATCGCAGCAGCGTTGATTACATTGCCGTCGCCCGTCTCCAGCCGTGCGTCAAGTAGAAGTCGTGACTCGCGGGAGTATTCACCGTCCAGTACCTTTCGCAGGCTCTGCAGCATTTCGTCCGGTGTAACGTCGGCAAGAAAGCCGAGCCGGCCCCTGTTGATACCGAGCAAGGGTACGTTGTCTTTCCTGGCGAGCCTGGCGGCATAGAGCATGGTTCCGTCGCCACCAACTGCGATAATCAGATCCGAAACAGCGGCGATTTCGGCTTCCGGCAGCCGCCGGCCTGAAAGACCGGCAGGAGACTCCGGCACGGTAACGACATCGACCTCAGCTTTTGTTAAATACGACGCCAATACGGCCACGGGTTCCGCTACTCGCGGATCTTCGTGACGACCCATAATGGCTACAGTGTTGAATTCCTTGCTCATAAGACTCGAGACGATTGTCAGAAAAACGCCAACGCGATGAATTGTTGCAAACCCTTGACCCACCGCCAAGGCGTTGTTAGCTTTTCGTTTCCACACTACCACTAATGAGTTGCTCGCTCATTTTTCGTAATCTACGAATGACAGCAGAAGCAATCAGTTCCGCACCGAACGAACGGGCTCAATATCTCCTTCGAGTTTTGATCCAGCGTTTCATTCGCGACGGCCAGCCCGTGGGTTCGCGCACGCTCGCGCGCGACGCTGGAATCGATTTGAGTCCCGCAACAATTCGAAACGTGATGTCCGATCTGGAGGAAATGGGATTCATCGCCGCGCCGCATACTTCTGCCGGCAGGATCCCGACGCCACGAGGGTACCGCCTGTTCGTCGACACGCTGGTTCGCTACCGACCGCCGAATGAAGACGAAATCAGAAAAATGCAATCGAAACTCGATGAGCAACAGGACGACCCCGAAGCGCTGGTCAGTTCGGTATCGGATCTGCTCTCCAGAATTACAAGCCTGGCCGGTGTAGTCACGGTGCCCAAAGGGCAACACGCGACGCTCCGGCAAATCGAGTTTCTGTCACTATCCGATAATCGAGTGCTCGCCATTCTCGTCATTAATGATCGCGAGGTGCAGAACCGAATCCTGCATACCGAGCAGGCACATACTGCCGACGAGCTGCAACGCGCGGCCAATTTCATCAATGAGAACTATGCCGGCACGGGATTGCAGCAGATTCGGGAGCGATTGCTGGCTGACCTCGAACAAACACGCGATTCCATGAACCAGGCGATGCACGACATCATTGCCGTTGCGAGGTCTGTGATGGAAGGTGCGGCCACGCCACATGCAGAGTGCGTTGTCGCCGGCGAGAGAAATCTGATGGATTTTGCCGAGCTCTCGGATATCGATACCTTGCGGCGCCTGTTCGACGCGTTTTCCAAGAGACGCTTCATGCTGGACTTGCTTGACAGAAGCATCAACGCCTCTGGCGTCCAGGTCTTCATTGGCGAGGAGTCAGGTGTGCAGATTCTCGACGATTGCAGCGTCGTCACGGCGCCGTACCGGACCGAGGACAACAGCATCGGCGTACTCGGCGTGATCGGGCCTACGCGTATGGCCTACGACCGGGTCGTCCCGATCGTGGATATCACCGCGAGACTGCTGGGCTCTGCGCTGCATACGGACGACTGAGCTCGATACTGATCTTGATATTCGCCGGGCCGACCCCAATCATGCCCCTTCTTTAGCGAGCCGCCTGCCGGTAAAATCCGCGGCCGACCAGTAACCGGAGCAATCTTGAAATGAGTGGACAGCACGATCGTCCGAAAACCGAGCAGCCAGAGTCCGAAGTGGCATCAGAGAATGGTGTCGATGGATCTGCCAGTGAGGATGTGGAAGCCCCCGAAGGCGATGCGGCCCTGGCTGAGATGAAGGCACTCGCGGACGAGAACTGGGACAAGTACGTAAGGGCAGCGGCAGAACTCGAAAACGTTCGCAAACGCGCAAGCAGAGACGTCGAAAACGCCCACAAGTTCGCGCTGGAACGATTATGCAGCGAGTTGCTCGCGGTGAGAGACAGCCTGGAAATGGGCCTGGCAGCGGCGGACAAGGCCGACGCGCAGAGCCTGCTGGAAGGCAAGAAGGCGACGCTCAAATTATTGACGGCGACCATGGAGCGATTCGGCGTCGTGGAACTGGATCCGCAAGGCGAGCCCTTCGACCCGCAGGAACACGAGGCGATGACCATGCAGCCCTCGGCCGATGTCGAGCCGGGATCCGTGCTGAGCGTGTTTCAGAAGGGGTACGCGCTAAATGGCCGTCTGCTTCGACCGGCGCGAGTCGTGGTTGCCGCGGAACCGGCGGATAAGCCCGGCAGCGACGAATCGGAGCAATGACTATCTGGGGCTGAGCCGGCCTTGAAAGGTCGGGGCCAGGCCCCACTTACAGCCTAAGTTTTTAGCCATACCACAGAATTTGGAGATGAGACATAATGGGTAAAGTCATCGGTATCGACCTGGGTACCACCAATTCCTGCGTTGCGGTGATGGAGGGCGACAAGCCCAAAGTCATCGAGAACAGCGAGGGAGATCGCACCACACCGTCAATTGTTGCGTTCAGCAAGAATGACGAGGTGCTGGTAGGCCAATCGGCCAAGCGCCAGGCCGTCACAAATCCAACCAATACATTGTTCGCCATCAAGCGCCTGATCGGCCGTCGTTTCGAGGACGATGTGGTGCAACGCGACATGAAGATGGTGCCGTACACGATCAGCAAGGCTGACAATGGTGATGCCTGGGCGCAGGTCAACGACAAGTCCATGTCGCCGCCCGAGATCTCGGCGCGCGTTTTGATGAAAATGAAAAAGACCGCCGAGGATTATCTCGGTGAAGAGGTTAAAGAAGCCGTGGTTACGGTGCCGGCCTACTTTAACGACTCGCAGCGCCAGGCAACCAAAGACGCGGGCAAGATCGCCGGCCTCGAGGTAAAGCGCATCATCAATGAGCCGACTGCGGCGGCGCTCGCCTACGGCATGGACAAGAAACGCGGCGACGCCAAGATTGCCGTGTTCGATCTGGGTGGCGGTACCTTTGACGTATCCATTATCGAAATCGCCGAAGTAGATGGCGAGCATCAGTTCGAAGTACTGGCCACCAACGGCGATACGTTCCTCGGCGGCGAAGACTTCGATATGAGGATCATCGAATATCTGAGCTCCGAGTTTCAGCGCGAAAGTGGTGTCGATATCACGAAAGATCCACTGGCAATGCAGCGACTGAAAGAAGCTGCAGAGGCGGCGAAAATCGAGCTCTCGTCTGGCCAGCAGACCGAGGTAAACCTGCCGTACATCACCGCTGACGCCAGCGGGCCGAAGCATCTCAACATCAAGCTGACGCGAGCCAAGCTCGAATCACTCGTAGAAGAGCTGATCGCCAAGACGATCGCACCCTGCAAGATCGCGCTCAAGGATGCGGGACTAAAGGTCAATGAGATTGACGACGTTATCCTGGTCGGCGGGCAAACACGTATGCCCAAGGTCCAGGAGGAAGTGCAGAACTTCTTTGGCAAGGAGCCGAGGCGCGACGTGAATGCCGACGAAGCCGTTGCACTGGGCGCTGCGATTCAGGGCGGTGTCCTGGCAGGCGATGTCAAAGATGTCTTGTTGCTGGACGTTACGCCACTGTCGCTCGGTATCGAGACGCTTGGCGGAGTGATGACCAAGCTGATCGACAAGAACACGACGATTCCGGCGAGCGCCGAGCAGGTGTTTTCGACGGCGGACGACAATCAGACTGCAGTAACCATTCATGTGTTGCAGGGTGAGCGGGAACGCTCGCAGGACAACAAGTCACTCGGGCGATTCGATTTGGCCAACATTCCGCTGGCGCCACGCGGCTTGCCGCAGATTGAGGTGATGTTCGACATCGACGCGAATGGCATTCTCAATGTGTCGGCGAAGGACAAAGCGACCGGCAAGAGCCAGAATATCGTCATCAAGGCATCCAGCGGCCTGTCCGATGAAGAAATCGATCAGATGGTCGTCGACGCAGAGAGCCATGCCGAGGAGGACAAGAAGTTCCGCGAGCTGGTCGACGTTCGCAATCAGGCAGACAGCCTGATTCATGCTGCTGAAAAAACATTGAGCGAGCTCGGTGACAAGGCAAGCGGCGAAGAGCGCCATGCGATTGAAACGGCGATCAGCGATCTGAAATCGGCCCTGGAGAAAGACGAGAAGGACGTAATCGAAACCAAGACTGCCGCGCTGGCCGAGGCATCGGCCGGACTTGCGCAGAAACTCTACGCCGAACAGGCGAAGGAGGGTGCCGAGGCGCAGGACGGTAGCGAGTCTGCTCAAGCGGGCGATGATGCTGTCGATGCCGAGTTTGAGGAAGTCGACTCGGACGACGAGAAAAAATCGGACTAGCTTGCCCGGTGAGGGTTTTGAGATGATCAGGGCGCCCGAAGTGGCGCCCTTGATTTAGAAGCAAAGCATTTATGGCCAAACGCGACTATTACGAAATTCTTGGTGTTTCCAGGAATGCATCGAGCGATGAGATTAAGAAGTCGTATCGCCGGCTGGCAATGAAGCACCATCCGGATCGCAATACCGATGACAGCGATGCCGAGCGTAAATTCAAGGAAGCGAAAGAAGCTTACGAAGTCCTGAGTGATTCGGACAAGCGGGCGGCCTACGACCAGTTCGGTCACGATGGTGTGCGGGGTGGTCCGGCGGGTGGCGGCTTCAGCGCCGAGGGCTTCGGAGACATCTTTGGCGATGTCTTCGGTGATATCTTCGGCGGCGGTCGCCGCAGCCGCAGTCAGGTATTTCGAGGCGCCGATCTCGGCTATGAGCTGCGCCTGGACCTCGAACAGGCAGTCAGTGGCGATTCCGTAACGATCGAGGTGCCAACTCACGTCAGATGCGATGATTGTAACGGCAGCGGCGCCGAAAAGGGCTCCGAGCCTGTCGGCTGTTCGACTTGCGGTGGTTCCGGACAGGTCCGCATGCAACAGGGCTTTTTTTCAATTCAGCAAACCTGTCCGGCCTGCAAAGGTGCGGGCACGGTTGTCACAGATCCGTGCCATAACTGCCACGGACGCGGTCGCGTCTCCAAGACCAAGAAATTGTCGGTAAAGGTTCCGGAAGGTGTGGAAGACGGCGATCGGATCCGGCTTTCGGGCGAAGGTGAGGCAGGCCGCAACGGCGGGCCGCCCGGCGACCTCTATGTCGAGATTCGGGTGAAACCCCACAAGATCTTTCATCGCGAAGGTGCCGATCTTTCCTGCGAAGTGCCGGTCAGCTTTGCGACTGCCGCGCTGGGGGGCGAAGTGGAACTGCCAACACTCGATGGCTATGTATCGCTGAAGATTCCGGCCGGCACGCAGTCCGGAAAAAATTTCCGCTTGCGCGGCAAAGGCGTGTCGACCGTACGCGACCAAAGGCAGGGCGATTTGTTCGCCCGGGTCGCTGTAGAAACACCGATCAACCTGACGGCCGAGCAGGAGGCAGCGTTGCGAAGCTTTGACGAATCCGTCAGCGCGGGCGGTGACAAGCACAGTCCCCGTGCCGGCGGCTGGCTGGACATGGTCAAGCGTTTCTTTGAGCGCGTGAGCTAATGAGGGCTGCTGTTCCTGGTGCCGAGCCTGGCGCTGAAACATGTGGCCCTGAAGCGCAGAGGCTTCACCGACGGCGTTCTCAAGGCGGCACAATGGCTGGTATTGCGGCCAGCATGACGCTACTCGATGCATGATTGCTTGTTCGGCACAGAGGCCGGACCCGCCTGAGAAATTTCTTATGTCAAGCTGGCGTGCATCGCCTTGCTTGAGTAAACTAGCGCGGATCGCTGGCTGGTAGGCGATCAGATGAGCGGGAGGCACAGTCCTTCCGCTTTTGTGCATCTGAGGATTTAGTTTGAGTACGCCTGCAGTTCTGGCATTGCAAGATGGAACCATCTTCCACGGTATGTCCGTTGGTGCCGAGGGTAAGACCATTGGCGAGGTCGTATTCAATACGGCGATGACCGGATACCAGGAAATCCTGACCGATCCTTCCTATTGCCGCCAGATCGTAACCTTGACCTATCCCCACATCGGCAACACCGGCACCAACAGCGTCGACATGGAGTCGTCGCAGATTCACGCATCCGGACTGGTTATCAAAGACGCCTCGATGCTGGTCAGCAGCTGGCGCGCCGAGCGCGATTTCAAGGGTTTCCTGCGCAGCGGCGATACCGTGGCGATCGGCAATATCGACACCCGCAAACTGACGCGCCTGATCAGGGAGAAGGGTGCCCAGTCTGGCTGCATCATGACCGGTGAGGTCGATCCCGAGACAGCCATAAAACACGCACGCAAGTTCCCCGGCATCGCGGGCATGGACCTGGCCAAATTCGTCACCACGGATCGCATGTATCAGTGGTGCCATGGTGCTGACTTCGGCAAACGAAGTCGTATCATCAGCCGACGCATCGCGCCGTACCACGTCATCGCCTACGATTTCGGCATCAAGCGAAGCATCCTGAGGCTGCTCTCCGATCTGGATTGCCGAATGACGGTGGTCCCAGCAACTACAAGCGCACAGGAGGCACTGGCGCTTTCACCCGACGGTATTTTTCTTTCCAACGGCCCCGGCGACCCGGAACCCTGCGACTACGCCATCGAGGCGATACGGGAGATTCTCGGGAGCGGCGTGCCCATCTTCGGCATTTGCCTCGGACATCAGTTGCTGGCGCTCGCCTGTGGCGCCAAGACCGTCAAGATGAAGTTTGGCCATCACGGTGCCAATCATCCCGTGCAGGAGCTCGAGTCCGGCAAGGTAATGATCACGAGCCAGAACCACGGCTTTACGGTCGAGGAGGATTCCCTGCCGGACAACGTCGAGGCAAGCCACCGATCGCTGTTTGACAACACGCTGCAGGGCATTGCCCTCAAGGACGTTCCGGCCTTCAGCTTTCAGGGGCATCCCGAGGCGAGCCCGGGGCCGCATGATATGTTGCCCCTGTTCGAACGATTCCTTGCCGACATGGACGAACTCAAACGAAATTCGTCACAGACGGCAGCCGCTTTGCAATGAAAAATATTTTTAAATCAATAGCTTTTATACTCTTCTTAAAGTGTTTTCTTATCTGATTTCTCATGCCGAAACGCACTGACATTGAGAGCGTCCTGATCATCGGCGCGGGCCCGATCGTCATCGGCCAGGCCTGCGAATTCGACTATTCCGGGGCGCAGGCTTGCAAGGCGCTGAAAGAAGAAGGTTTTCGGGTCATTCTCGTGAATTCGAACCCGGCGACCATCATGACCGACCCGGAAATGGCCGACGCCATTTACATTGAGCCGGTGCAATGGGCTGCCATCGAGAGAATCATTGCAAAAGAGCGCCCCGATGCCTTGTTGCCGACGATGGGCGGTCAAACGGGCCTTAATTGTGCCCTGGATCTGGTCCGGGAAGGCGTACTCGAAAAATACGGTGTCGAACTGATTGCCGCGTCACGCGAGGCAATCGATATGGCCGAAGATCGTGAGCTGTTCCGCAAGGCCATGACGGAGATCGGCCTTGAGGTGCCGGCGTCCGAAATCGCTCACTCGATGGAAGAAGCGCTCGAGAAGCAGGGGAATATTGGTTATCCGACCATTATCAGGCCGTCGTTCACGCTGGGTGGTACCGGCGGCGGCATCGCCTATAACCGGGAGGAATTCAAGAAGATTATCGCCCACGGCCTCGAAATGTCGCCGACGACGGAGGTCTTGCTGGAAGAATCGGTGTTGGGCTGGAAAGAGTTCGAAATGGAGGTGGTGCGTGACAAGAATGACAACTGCATCATCGTTTGCTCGATCGAAAATGTCGATGCGATGGGCGTGCACACAGGCGATTCGATAACCGTTGCGCCGGCACAGACCCTGACCGACAAGGAATACCAGAGGATGCGTGATGCCTCTATCGATGTCTTGCGCAAGATCGGCGTCGAGACGGGCGGCTCGAATGTGCAGTTTGCCGTCAATCCCGAAGATGGCCGCATGGTGGTTATCGAAATGAATCCCCGGGTCTCACGGTCTTCGGCTCTGGCATCCAAGGCGACCGGTTTTCCGATCGCGAAGGTTGCCGCGAAACTGGCGATTGGCTATACGCTGGACGAATTGAAAAACGATATAACCGGTGGTGCCACGCCGGCATCGTTTGAACCGACCATCGATTACGTCGTCACGAAAATACCGCGCTTCACGTTCGAGAAATTTCCCGGTGCGAACGAACGCCTGACGACGCAGATGAAATCGGTCGGCGAGGTCATGGCGATCGGCGGTACCTTTCAGGAGTCTTTACAAAAAGCGTTGCGCGGCCTCGAGACGGGCGTCACCGGCCTCAACGAAAGGAGCCGCCTGACTCCTGACAACAACGAAAGAGACAGGTTGCGTCATGAATTACGACACCCGGGCGCTGATCGCATATGGCACGTCGCCGATGCGATGCGCCAGGGATTCACATTTGACGATGTCGGCAAATTAACCGGCATCGATCCCTGGTTTCTGGTGCAAATCGCGGACCTTGTCATAGAAGAGACGAACACGAGCAGAGAAGGGCTTGATGGTCTGAATCCGGAGCGGCTGCGCCTGTTGAAACGCAAGGGCTTTTCTGACGCCCGTATCGGCGAGCTTACGCGTCAGGAAGAAGATGTGATCCGAAAACGGCGCATCGCGAATGGAATTCGGCCGGTGTTCAAACGTGTCGATACCTGTGCCGCCGAGTTCTCGACCGCGACTGCCTATCTCTATTCGACCTACGCCGATGAATGTGAGGCGGAGCCGACGGACAAGCCGAAAATAATGATTCTTGGTGGCGGCCCGAATCGCATCGGCCAGGGTATCGAGTTTGACTATTGTTGCGTACATGCGGCACTGGCATTACGCGAATCGGGCTACGAGACCATCATGGTCAATTGCAACCCCGAAACCGTATCCACTGATTACGACACGTCGGACCGATTGTATTTCGAGTCCCTGACATTCGAAGATGTCATGGAGATCATCGAAGTAGAAAAGCCGAAAGGAGTCATCGTGCAATACGGTGGGCAGACGCCGCTAAATCTGGCGCGGGCCCTCGAAGCAGCCGGTGCGCCGATCATTGGCACCTCGCCCGATTCGAT
>CAYLSX010000047.1:0-11151 GCA_964386685.1 uncultured Woeseiaceae bacterium
ATAGCCTGATGCCAAGAGTTTTCGACAAATGACGGAAGCAAAAGACAACAGTTCCCTACCACTGCTGCTTTCGATATGCGGCGGAATTCTGGCGGTCGCTGTCGGCGGTTGGTTTTATCTCGAACAGGAAGACTCAGCATCTGCTGCAGTCCAAAGGGCGCAGGCGGCTCCTCGATTGGTAAACACAGTCACGGACACCGAAAAGGCGGTCTTCGAAACTATACGGACTGTAGTCGAGCGCGACCCTCAAACGGAAATCGAAACCGATGCGGGACCGGAAGTGGATTCAGCATCAGTGTCCGAAATGGATTTGGTCGCTGGTCAGGGCGACGCGGCGTCGGCCGATGTAGATGCAGAACTGCGAAAAGCCCGCCTTGCCGCGAATGCCGATATCTTGGTCTACCCGCCTGAACAAAGCGCACTTCATTACTATGGCCTTGTTCTGGATGCTGACCCGCAGCACGCTGTAGCAGCTGCCGAATTGGACGCAACACTTGCCGAGGTTGCTCAAACGGTTACGCGACATCTTGAGGCGCAAGAGTTTGATGCCGCTTACGATATCGCCGTGCTCGTTGCCAGGCACGCGCCGGAGCATTCGCTGGTTATTGAAACGCAGCAGACGCTGGATGACTACGCTGAACGACTTGTTGGACAGTCCCTTCAGCACGTGCGAGACGGAGAGGATGACCAGGCCGCCCAAACGATTGCGACTGCGGAGTCTTTGCCGGGCCGAAATCCGGACTATTTCACCGCAATTCGCGACTCCATCGCCGAGATCAGGGAGGTTCGCCAGGCAGCAGATCGTGACAGAGCTCGGCGGGCCCGGTTGGCAAACGATGAAGCCAGGGCGGCGTGGGTTGCCAGCGTTCGCAACGCGATTGGGCAGGGAAACCTGATTTCACCTGCCGGGGCGAGCGCCCGCGATTTGCTAGCCGAGCCCAACAGCTGGTCGGCTGAGCGAAGCCAATTAAATGAAGAACTACTGTCAGCGCTGGCCGACGCGACCGAATCTCACATCCAGGTTAATCGTCTGGCTGATGCCGCAGTCCTGTTGAATGCCGCCGCGGAGATGGGTAGCGACCCGGACGTGCTTGAAGAAATGCGCGGCTCCCTTGAATGGGCTTTGATCAATGCAGAATCAAATCGTGTCGCGGCCATGTCTGAGCTGGTGCAACTTAAATCCGTACCGCCCCGCTACCCGCAGCGGGCTCACCGACATAGCCAGGCTGGTTGGGTCGAAGTGTATTTCACCATAACGCCAAGTGGCGAAACAGCGGACATCAGAGTCCACAGATCGGAACCGGAATCCGTTTTTGAACGTGCGGCGACCGATGCGGTTGAGCAATGGGAATTTGAGCCTGTTGAATATCGCGGTCAGGTCATAAGCCAACGGGTAGCCGCACGACTCGTTTTTCGCGTCGAATAGGTGTGGACAAATATCGTCAAACGTATTGGCAAGTCCGTTACGTGCGCTGCCGTTGCAGCGTAGACCGCCCCACCAACTGCTAAGCGCACGCAGTCGATACCTCCAATATCGCTCAGGCGGATATTCCTTCGTGATGAGGCCGCTTACTCTTATATATAAGTGTTCAGGCGTTGAATTGCTATATAATGCGTGGCCCCAAGCCCTGTATCTACAGGGTTGTGACACAACATTCGGAGCAGGATCTTGGAGCGAGACCGGAAATCCCTTGATGCGTTTTCAATGCTTGCCTTGGCGCTCGCCGCTATCGCAGTTTTGATCGTCGTCCTGGCGATTGTTATGCCCGACCTTACTTTGCGTCTGTTCGCGGCCGATGCCAAGGATGTTCAGGCAACTGCCGACGAGCGCATCAGACCGATGAGCCAGTACTACTTGCCGGGTGAAGAACATGGGGCTCCGGAGCCGGTAGTTGAACATGCCGAACCTGTCGCGCCGGTGGCAACCTTGTTGACCGGACCGCAGGTATATAACGAGGCGTGTATCGCATGCCATGGAACCGGGATAGGCGGCGCACCGAAGGTTGGTGACGTCGGTACCTGGGCGCCGAGAATCGTTCAAGGCATCGCGGTCCTGCGCGAACATGCAATCAACGGGTATCAGGGATCGACCGGTTACATGCCGCCCAAGGGCGCCCGCGTTGACTTGTCTGACAAAGAGATCAATGACGCCGTCGACTACATGATCGCCGAATCACGATAGATTCTTCAGGTCCCACGACTGCGATCGAGTTGCCGCATGCTCAATGCCTCGCCGACGTGGCGGGGAAGAATCCTTTCTTCGTTTTTCAGATCCGCGATTGTGCGCGCTAACTTCAGTACCTTCTGGTGCGAGCGCGCAGACATGGCAAAACTATCCATCGCTTTTTCGAGCAGCTGCCAACCCTGCGGCGTCAATCGACAATGCTCGAACAGCTTGTCTCCTTCGAGCTGTGAGTTGCATATCCCTGCCCGCTTGAGCTGGATGTTTCGAGCAGCTTGCACACGCACAGCAACATCCTTGCTGGACTCACCGGACGAAGTGCCTGGCCTCAGGCTTTCCTTCGGCGGTCGCTGAATCGGCATATGAATGTCGATTCGATCGAGCAGCGGCCCCGAGATTTTGCTTCGATAGTTCCGTACGCGTTCTGCGCTGCAGCAACAATCACCGTGAGGGTCTCCAAGGTAACCGCAAGGACAGGGGTTCATGGCGGCGACGAGTTGAAACCGCGCCGGGAACTCTGCCTGGCGCCCTGCGCGTGCTATGGCAATGAAGCCTGCTTCCATCGGCTCACGCAGCGACTCGAGGACCCGCCGATTGAACTCTGGCAATTCATCGAGGAACAGCACACCGTTGTGCGCGCGCGAAATCTCGCCGGGGCGTGGGTCCGCGCCTCCTCCCACGAGGGCGGCGGCAGATGCGGTGTGATGTGGGGCCCGGAATGGCCGGACTCGCCAATCCTTAAGATCGAGCTCGCGGCCGAGTATCGAATGTACGGCGGCAGTCTCGAGCGCTTCCTGTTCACTCATTGACGGCAGGATGCCTGTCAGCCGGCGGGCCAGCATGCTCTTGCCAGTCCCGGGCGGTCCGATGAACAAAATGTTGTGGCCTCCTGCCGCAGCGATCTCGAGTGCCCGCTTCGCGAGTTGTTGACCCTTTACTTCGTCGAGATCGGGGGCGTCCGGTCTTCCCTTCTGTGGACGTAATGGTTGCTCCGGCTCTTTTAGCTCGAAACCGTTCAGATGGGACGTGACCTCCAGCAGGTGTCCGGCGACGAAGACTTTCGCCGACGACAATCTCGCCTCCGGCGCATTGCCTTTGGGAACGAATAGCGAACGACCGGCCTCTCTGGACTTCAGCGCCGCCGGCAGGGTCCCGGGTATCGGTCGAATTTCTCCGTTTAGCCCAAGTTCTCCGTAGAACTCGAACGACTCGAGTGACTCATGCGGAATAAACCGGCTTGCTGCGAGGATGCCAAGCGCGATCGGCAGATCGAAACGCCCGCCGGTTTTTTTCATGTCGGCCGGTCCCAGGCTGACGGTAATGCGTTCCTGTGGAAAGCTGAAACCCGAACTGATAATTGCACCGCGAACGCGATCTTTGCTTTCGCGAACCGCAGCTTCTGCTAAACCGACGATATTGAATTTTGGAAGACCGCCGGACAGCAGGACCTCGATCGTTACCGGAGGTGCATTGATACCGAGCTGTGCCCGGCTCATTAGAATTGCAGGTCCCATCCGCCCTCCATGGCAATGGTGTTACAAATTATTTCTTCTTGGCTGTCGCCTTCTTCTTTTTCTTCGCCTTTTTTGACTCCATCGTCTGCAGGCGTTCTTCCAGCCCTTCAAGCTTCTGTCTCGTCCGCGCCAGCACGGCTTCCTGCACCTCGAATTCGTCACGCGTAACCAGGTCGAGTTTGCCAAGCCCGGACTGCAAAACTGAGCGGAAATTCTTTTCGAGATCATCTTTGACCGAACGCAGTCCCTTCGGCACGGAATCGGCGAGCCGCCTTGCGAGTTGATCTATGGATTCAAACGTCATGGGCGTTTGATACCGCAACCACGGGGAAAAGGCCAGCGGCCAATCTGGGGCAAGCGATCATTTTGCCGTATCGGTGAACCCCGGTGGCGTCCGATTGATTTTCCATATTGTTGCGGGCTTTCACCGCTGCGATTTGCTGACATCAGCGAAAGCGATCAGAGCACTGCGGGAGGGCCACGGAACGGCTGAATAATTTATTCAAAAGAGGTAAAATACGACCAAATACCCCGATTTCGTGATCGCGGAGCCTCTAAGGCGACTCCTTCCCCACCGATCACGGACATTAATTAGCGGACCTCATGGTCCGCTTTTTTTGTGAACTGCGTCACGAAAATCGTGTGACCAGGGTCACTACATGTGTCGCAACGCCGTGCTCTAATGCGTTATCGTTCAATACCTTAACGGTTGGATGTTGCCTGCCACAGGATATCGGCAGATAACACATGGAAAGACTCATGATTCGCAAGTATGTAATGACGTGTCTCATCATGTTGGTCGTTTCGGCTTCAGGGATTGCGTTCGCAAACGACATATACAAATGGACTGACGAAGACGGCAATATTCATTACGGCGATCGCCCGACTGGCGATGCGACCGAAGAGCGCATGGCCATCAGTTCCAGCTCGACCAATCCCTCCAAGGTTCAGGCACGAGCGCAGTCGCGCTATGCCCCCAAGGAACCTGCTGCAGAAGCGGTAGCGAACGTACCGCAAGGGCCGACTGAAGAAGAGCTACTCGTGCAGGCGGCACAACGTCAGGAAAAGTGCGATACCTATAAAGCCCGCTTGCAGAAGTTTGTGCAATCCAGACGCCTGTACAAACAGGACGAAAACGGCGAACGCGTCTATCTCGACGAAGACCAGATGCAGGCCGCCCGCGAACGCGTCGAAAACCAGGTCCAGGAATACTGCTACTCCTGATCCAACCCCGACCAGGCTTATCCAGTCCTATTGCGCATGCAGAATCCCTGTGCATGAGCTCATAAATCCGTTCGCAAGTCGCGTTACAATGCCGGCATCGTAAGTGAGGAGTACCGGGATTGGCCTCTCGACCCCCAGACGTCGATAAAGAAGCCCAAGCATATCTACCTGATTTTTGTGCCGCTGGCGCGATCTTCGTCGTTGTGCTTGTCGCAGAACTCGTCGCGATACTTTTAACGCTTGCTGCGCATACGACGCCGGGTACATTCCTGACCGAGCTGGCGAAGATGTCGATGTTCATTCTGTGGCTCGCGCTGCTCAGCGCCGCCATCCTGTGCAAGATCCGGCCGTGGGTCGAGAAGTTCGGCGACACCCAGGCTTTTGTTTTCAGTTTTCTGTTACTGGAACTATTAAGCCTTGTGTTCGCAGAGATAACTTATCAACTCACACGAATCTACGGTGAAGCAGTCATTATTAATGAGTCGCACGCCGGCTTTATCTTGCGCACGTTTGCGATCAGCTCTATCGTTATCGCGCTTGCAATGCGCTACCTGTATATATCCAGCGAATGGCGCCGAAGTATTGTGCTGGAAGCACAGGCGCGAATCAGTGCATTGCAAGCATTGATTCGCCCGCATTTTCTCTTTAACAGCATGAACACGATCGCTTCCCTGACGCGAACCGACCCGAGTCGTGCGGAGGAAGCTGTCGAAGATTTGGCCGACCTGCTCCGTGCAAACCTCGGCGGCCCTAAGGATCGTACGACCCTCAAGGAAGAACTCGAAGTCGCCGCAATCTATCAACGCATCGAAAAACTCCGCCTGGGGGACCGACTGAAAGTTCGCTGGAATGTGAGCGAACTGCCGATGCGTGCCTTAATTCCGAGTTTGACTATTCAGCCATTGTTGGAAAACGCCATTTATCACGGCATCGAGCTACTGCCCGATGGCGGCGAGGTGATCGTGAACGGGGTGAGATCGGATGACAGCCTCGAGATCGAGATATTGAACCCCGTGCCCCTGGACACTTCCGGCAGCAAGGACGGAAACCAGATGGCGCTGGCCAACATCCGGCAGAGATTTGAGCTTGCGTATGGCGCCGCGGCCACAGTAGAAGTGCAAGAGAGTGATGATGCGTACAGCGTAAAGCTCAGGTTTCCCTATGAAGAGCACGAGGCGTGAGAGTACTTATCGTCGATGATGAAGCGCCGGCTCGCGACCGACTCAGCAGCTTGCTGGCCGACTCTGATGAGCATGAGGTCGTTGGCGAGGCCGGCAACGGAGAGCAGGCCCTCGAAATCGCCGGCAGCGCATCACCCGATGTGGTGCTCCTGGACATCCGCATGCCCGGCATGAACGGCATCGAAACAGCCCATCATCTCAATACTTTCGAATCCCCGCCGGCGATCATATTTACCACCGCATATGACGAATATGCGATCGAGGCCTTCGACGCCCGGGCGGTCGGCTATGTATTAAAGCCCGTTCGCCGGGAGCGGCTGGACCGTGCGCTCGAGCAGGCCGCCCGACTGAGTAACATGATCCTGAGCGAAGTTGCAAAGCGTTCGGGCATCTCGGATCGGCGAAAGCACATCTGCGTACGCGCACAAGGAGAATTGAAGCTCATTCCCGTTCGCGACGTTTCCTACTTCCATGCTGATCAGAAATACGTTCGCGTTCACCACGAGAACGGTACCGACCTGATAGATGATTCTCTGAAACATCTGGAAGAAGAATTTGGCGACGAGTTCGTTCGCGTCCACCGGGCCGCGCTTGTGGCAGTCCGGCAAATCGATTCGCTCAAGAAAACGGCTGACGGCCAGACACTGGTGACACTCCGCGATGCCGCTCAGGATGAAGACAACGCCCTGATAATCAGCAGGCGACACGTTGCGGACGTGCGGCGCCGGATCAAGGGTAAGTAAGCGAATGGAGATCCGAATCGCAACGCGCAAAAGTGCGCTGGCGCTCTGGCAGGCCAATCACGTCGCCGATGCATTGAGAGCGAAGACCGAGGTGACGCGGGTCGAACTCGTACCCCTAACAACGCGCGGCGATGAAGTGCTCGATCGCAGCTTGCAAAAGATGGGTGGCAAGGGACTCTTTATAAAGGAGCTCGAAGTCGCGATGGAGGGAGGCGATGCGGATATCGCCGTTCACTCGATGAAGGACGTGCCCGCAGAGATGCCGGACGGATTTTGCATCGCTGCCTTGCTCCCCCGTGCGAATCCCGCGGACGCACTCGTCGGTAGCAGTCTTTCGAATCTTGCGCAAGGCGCACGAATCGGCAGCTCGAGCCTGCGGCGTCAGGCACAGCTGCTGGCGCTGCGACCCGACATATCGGTGGAACCGCTGCGGGGCAACGTAGATACCAGGCTCAGGAAGCTGGAAGATGGCGAGTACGACGCGATCGTCCTTGCGTGCGCCGGCCTGCAGCGCCTTGGCCTTGCCTCGCATATCAGCGAGACATTTTCGCCGGAGCAGATGCTACCCGCTGCAGCGCAGGGCGTGATCGGCATTGAGTGCAGGGACGACGCAAGCGACCTGAAAAAGCTATTGGTACAGCTCGACCATGCGGCAACCAATACGACAACCACAGCAGAACGCGTGGTTACGATGCGCCTGCAGGCGGATTGCCAGTCTCCCGTGGCAACATACGGCCAGATCGCCGACACGACTTTGAGTCTTCAGGCGATGGTCGCCTCTAGCGACGGCCGTCAAATTATTCGGCAACAAGTTTCCGGTAGCGTCGACGATCCCACTGCACTCGGTATTGGTCTCGCCGATAAACTGCTCGAGATGGGTGCGGGCGAGCTACTTGCACGAAGCGAGTCAACTGAATGAGTGAGGCAATGCTCAAAGGGTTCGGCGTTCTCGTTACACGACCAGAACACCAGGCCGACGAACTCTCTGCGGCCATCGAGGATGCTGGCGGCGAGGCGATACGGTTCCCGGTAATCGAGATCGAGCCTTACGACTCTGCCGACGTTAATCGCTGTCTTGAAAGCCTGCCCGCCTCGGATATCACAATATTCGTCAGCACCAATGCCGTCATATACGGCCTGTCGTATGCGAATGGGGATCAGACCAAAATCGCTGCAATAGGCCCGAGTACCAAGGCGGGGATCGAGTCGGCCGGCGGTCAGGTGGATATTTATCCGGCGCAGGGATTTGACAGTGAACACCTGCTTGCCGAGACAGCATTGCAAGAGGTTGCCGGAAAGAACATCAGGATTGTTCGCGGTGACAATGGTAGAGAGCTACTCGCAGATACGCTGCGCGAACGTGGTGCCACGGTCGATTATTTGCCGGTTTATCGCAGACTGAGCCGTATGTACTCGCCGAGTCTTTTAACCGGCTTGGAGCACCGGTGGCGTGATGGCCAGGTAAGTTGCGTGGTCGTCATGAGTGTCGATTCCCTGAACAAGCTTCTCGAGATCCTACCGCTTGGTGCCCGCGAACTGTTGGCCGAAACGCCCCTGGTGACACCCAGCGTTCGTGTATTGCAAACGGCTTCGGATAGAATCCCGGAAGCAAAGGTTTCGTTGGCCGAAAGCCCCCAGACAGACGATATGGTTCGGGCTTTGGTCGCGTGCCGGCAATCGAGATAGGCCCGATGACCAAAAAGACGACCCCAAAATCCAAAGCCACCAAGAAGACATCAGCGGCGAGCAAAAAGAATACTGCCGAGAAAAAGCAGGAGCTCGAGGCTGAAGTGGCCATGGAAGCCGAAAAAGAGCCGGCCGATGAGCCGCGCGACGATATTCGCCCATCAGAGCCGGTTTCGACCGGGCCCCGATTCGAAAGATCTGCGCCTGAGCCGGCGCTGCGGCAGAGGGGTTCCTCTGGTCTCGTCGGCTGGCTTGCCCTGGTTCTCGCGCTCGGCGCGCTGACTGCAACGGCATACTTAGGTTTCGATAACTGGCGCAGCGGATCGTCCACACAGGAAAACGATGCGGCAATGGCAAACCTCGATAGAACACTGAATGCAACGCGCGATTCGCTAAGCACCCTGGAGCAGAGCTTGGACAGCCTCGCATCCAGAGATGTAGCAAGCGTAGGCGAACTGCAGTCCGTCGAGCGGAGTCTCAACGAGCGGGTAGCGAATCTCCAATCTTTACCCGGGCGGGTGAGTAACCTCGAAGGGTCTATCGCCTCATTGCAGGGGATATCGAAGGGTGCGCGCGATGCATGGCTGCTCGCGGAAGCCGAGTACTACATGCAGATCGCAAACGCACAACTACAACTCGCGGGTAATCCGCATCTTGCGAGTCTCGCGCTCAGTTTCGCCGACGAACGACTGCAGCAACTCGCGAACCCGGCGTTGACTGAAGTCCGCAGGGCGCTGTCCGATGAGCTGCAGGCCATCGAAGTGATGGAAAAACCCGATATCGAGGGTGTCACGCTGACGCTGGGGAGTCTTGCCGGTGTTATCGACTCACTGCCATTGCGTCAGGAAGTTGATGTAGCGGACAGCGAATCCGGCGAGATAGATCCGGAACTTAGCGGAATGGATCGTGCGCTGGCATCATTGAAGAGGGCGGTCAGCGACGTGGTGTCGGTACGCAGAACCGATGAGGCCGCCGCGCCGCTCACTGCGCCGGACGCTGTGTATTTCCTGCGCGCCAATCTGGGTCTTCAGCTGCAGGCCGCGAGACTTGCGTTGTTACGCAGCGAAAAAGATATATTCGAACAGAGTCTCGATGACGCCAGCGACTGGCTCACACGGTATTACGATACTGACAGCGCACCGGTGCAAGGCGCGCTTGAAACCATTGCTGAAATTCGAAATGGCATGTTCTCTGTCTCGCCCCCGGACATCTCCGAGTCACTGAAGCTATTGCGACAACATGTAATCCTGTCCGGATCCGCAGCGCCTTCGGATAGACCCGAAGCACCGTCGGATGGAACCGAAGCACCTTCGGGTTCCGAGTAACGCTAATGAAGTTCGGGCTCATTGTCGTCATCGCGCTGGTCGTCAGCGCATTTGCGGCGCATTTTTTGCTGCAGGATCCTGGCTACGTTGTCATCAACTTTCGCAACTATCTGATAGAAATGTCCGTGCCGATCCTGCTGGCGATCATGGTTTTGATCATCATCGGCGTCTGGCTTCTCGTCAAAATGTTTCGTGCACCAAAAAAACTCGGCCAGGCAGCAGGTCGTTACAGAACGAGTCGTGCGGGTCAACGATTGACTAAAGGCATGATCGAAATTGCCGAGGGTAACTTCGCCAAGGGTGAGAGGCTGCTGGCTCGCGCGGCAAAAGTCAGCGATGCACCACTCCTTAATTACTTACAGGCTGCTCGCGCTGCGCATCTCCTTGGCCAGAACGATCGCCGTGACAACTGGCTGAAACAAGCATATGAACACACGCCAGAAGCCGCCAATGCCGTTTTGCTCACGCAAGCTGAATTACAACTCGATCAGGAGCAGTACGAGCAGGCCCTGGCGACTTTGCGTCGGCTCGAGGAGAACTCGCCCAATCACAGTCACGCTCTCGAATTACTAGGCCGGCTCTATTTCCGCCTGGAAGACTGGAACCACCTGTCGGAATTGTTGCCCCGGCTCCGCAAGCAGGGGCGACTGGATGGACCGACGCTTGATAAATGGTCGCAACGCGTCTTCATCGAAAGGCTTGAAAATTCGCGCGACGGTGATGCTGTGATGGAAGAGTGGAAGGCGATACCGAAAGGGATCAAGAAGGACCTGCCGTTGCTCGAGGCCTATTACGGAAGCCTGATGCGAACCGGCATGCATGAAAAGGCGGAGAAGGAACTGGCCGCGGAAATCAAAAGAGACTGGCGGGGCTCTCTCGTCCGATTATTCGGCATGGTTGATGGTGCCGATACGACGAAGCAGTTACGGCGTGTCGAGAACTGGCTGAAGACCCATGGCGAAGACGTTGATCTGTTGCTGACTGCCGCTCGTCTTTGCCTAAAAAATGAGCTTTGGGGCAAGGCCCGGAGTTATCTCGAGACCGTTATCGCGATCCGGCCAACGCCCGAGGCCTATCAGGAGTACGGACGTCTCTTGAATCAGCTCGGCGAGGGAGACGCTGCGGCAGATGCCTACCGGGAAGGGCTGGGCATGGTGGCCCGATCACCCCTGCCGGCCATTCCCGACCTGCGACCGGATCCGATCAAGGAATAAAAAAAGGGGTACGACACCTTTTTCCGTCACCTTTTTCCGTCACCTTTTTCTCCTTTTTCTATGAGGGTTGGCTGCGTACGCT
>CAYLSX010000047.1:11251-15067 GCA_964386685.1 uncultured Woeseiaceae bacterium
CCAATCCGGCCATGCGAGATACTCGGGCAACTCATGGATGCCGAGGCCCCGCGTATACGCTCGAACGTAATTCTGTGCTTCACGGAGCGCCGCCAGGTAGGGCACCCTTGAAGAAGCCAGGTAATCGTCGAGCTCCTCCCAGATCAGGGTATATTCCCGAAAGCGGTTTGCAACCACACCCAGTTTCGCTTCCTTGCGCTCGATTTTTCCGACTGACTTCAATTCTTTTAGAAAATTCTTGGTGGCCTGAATGTCGATGGTCGACGGCAGCACCGGAACGACGATGGTTTCTGCATGGCGAACCAGTTCGGTCAGCTCCGATCCATGTGAGCGCGCGGGAGCGTCGATAACAATGAAGTCCGCACCGCGTGGCGCATGCCGAAGTCCGTCATCGTATCCGGTGATTGCTGCGATCGCCGGTCGCTTGTCCGGCCGTCTGTCTAGCCAGTCGAGGCTGGATCGTTGCGGATCGTAGTCGGCGAGGCCCACCGAATATCCTTCGTGTGCAAAATAGGCAGCGATATTTGTTGCAAGAGTGCTTTTGCCACAGCCGCCCTTGGCGTTCATGACCATGATGTGCCGCATTACATTCCCCGGTGTGTGTTTTGCAGGAGTTCGTTTTTGTTTCTGTAAATTACCGGTGGCGACGACAAATGTCCATCCGACCCAAAGACGTCCTGCTAAACTCCGCGAATGCGGCTCTCATTTCGGAAAATGCACGGCGCCGGAAATGATTTTCTGGTTGTCGATCAACGCGTGGGAGCGCAGGACGAATTGGCGCCCGAGGTAATCCGGCAGCTGTCTGACCGGCGCTTAGGGGTAGGCTTCGATCAGCTCATGTTGATTGTCCCGCCCTGCGACGCTGAAAGCGTCGCCGACTACCGGGTATTCAATGCCGATGGCGGCGAAGTCGAGCAATGCGGCAACGGCGTACGCTGCGTTGCCTGGGTGATTTCGCAGGACGGCGGGCAGGAATTTACGCTCGGCAGCCCGGCGGGCCCGGTCGCTGTGCGAATCCTGGGCGAAAATTCCGTGTCTGTGAACATGGGGCCGCCCGAGTTCGAGCCAGCCAATATCCCGTTTTTGGCCGAATCCCGGGCTCCCGCTTATGGCCTCGAAGCCGGCGGCGAGAGTGTCAGCGTCTCGGCCCTTTCGATGGGCAATCCGCATTGCGTGCTTCAGGTCGATCGGGTCGCCGATGCCAACGTTTCGACGCTGGGGCCGCTCATCGAGACCCACGAGCGGTTTCCGAACGGCGCCAATGTCGGCTTCATGGCCATCCAGAATCGTGGTCAGATCGACCTGCGCGTTCACGAACGTGGCGTCGGAGAAACAAGAGCCTGCGGCACGGGAGCGTGTGCTGCTGTCGTTGCAGGACGCATTCTCGACAAGCTCGATGAAGACGTTGAAGTAAGTCTGCCGGGCGGCCAACTCATGGTAAGCTGGCCGGGCGAATCGGCCTCGGTATGGCTGTCCGGCAATGCAGAACTGACCTACGAAGGGACCCTGAATATATGAGTACTCAGCGAAAACCGGAATTCAGGGAAGACGACTTAACGGAAAACGCAGTACACGATTATTTGGAGGCAAACCCCGACTTTTTCGAAAACCATGGCGATTTGCTCAGTTCGCTGCGCCTCCCTCATGTTTCCGGTGCCGCCGTCTCGCTTGTGGAGCGCCAGGTGTCCGTTTTGCGTCAAAAGGACCTGAAGCTGGAACGAAAGCTTAAGGAGCTGATCGACGTCGCGCGCGTGAACGATGTGTTGGGTACGAAGATGCATCAGTTAACGCTGCACTTGTTGGCCGCCAGCGGCATCAGCGAAACACTCGAGGCGATAGAGGCTGCCCTTAGAACTGGATTTAACGCCGATCTGTCGGTCCTCGTATTATTCGGCGATCCTGATGCTTTTGAGGACGTCAAAGTCGGCCGATTCTTCAAGCCGGTCAAGCGAGAGACTGAAGCGCTCAAGGCGTTCGCAACATTCCTGAAGGGAAATGGTCCGCGATGCGGCCAGGTTCGTGACTCTCAAAGAGACTTCCTGTTCGGCAAGGAAACGGACGAGGTCGGATCCGCCGCACTGATTCCTCTCGGCAAGAAATCGGAGATTGGATTTCTCGCCATCGGCAGCGCGGACGCAGACCGTTTTCATCCAGGTATGAGTATGGACTTTCTGTCCCGGCTGGGCAGTCTCGTCGCGGAGGCGCTGAAGCGCTACTAGCCCGGAAATCGAATGAAGCAAATCGAGCACGACTGGATAGATAAGTTTATCCGGCATCTGGAGTTCGAGCGCCGTCTTTCGAGTCTGACCTGCAAACATTATAAACGAGACCTCAACGCCCTCGCTGAGTATTGCGATCAGTACAGCGTGGCGGAATGGAAACAACTCGATAACGAACACGTGCGTGCTTTTGCCGCCGCTTGTTACCGAAAGGGATTGAGTGCACGCAGCATTCAGCGTCGCCTGTCGGCGGCCCGGACTTTTTACAGGTACCTGCATCGCGAAAAGTGCGTCAAGAAGAACCCCGTCGTTGCGGTTAGCGCGCCGAAGTCCGGCAAACGTCTGCCGGGAAACCTGGACGCCGATCGCATGGCGAGGCTTCTGGATATTCGTGGAAAGGAGGCGATCGTCGTTCGAGACCGTGCAATTCTTGAGCTGCTGTATTCGTCGGGACTGAGGCTTGGCGAGCTGATCGGCCTCGACCTGGGCGATGTCGATCTGGCAGATCAGACAGTTCACGTTACCGGCAAGGGAAGCAAGGACAGGATCGTTCCTGTAGGACAGCATGCGCGGCGGGCCATATCCGAGTGGCTCCCCTTACGTGCGGACTTCGCCAAATGCGACGGCAAGGCGCTCTTTGTCAGCAAGCAGGGCAATCGCCTGAGCCCACGTTCCGTGCAATCGCGAGTGAGCTACTGGGCTAAACGGCAGGGCATCAATACCAAGGTATATCCGCATCTGTTCCGGCATTCATTTGCGACACACCTGCTCGAGTCTAGTCACGACTTGCGTGGTGTCCAGGAGCTGCTGGGCCACGCCAATATCAGCACGACGCAGGTATATACTCACCTTGACTTCCAGCACCTCGCCCAGATATACGACAAAACTCATCCGCGGGCGCGAATAAAGGCAGAAAATAAGTCCTGAAATTATAATGAGCGCCCGCCCGGTCGGGCCCCTAAAGCCAGGAAAATCACGCAATGGAACAGTTTCGAGGGACAACTATCGTCTCGGTACGCCGCGACGGCGCCGTCGCTATTGGCGGCGACGGCCAGGTAAGCATGGGCAATACGGTCATGAAAGCTAACGCCCGCAAGGTGCGCCAGCTCGCGGAGGGGCGCGTCATTGCCGGATTCGCCGGCGGTACGGCCGACGCGTTTACACTATTCGAATTCTTCGAGAGCAAATTGGAGCAGTACGGCAATCTCACTCGCGCAGCTATCGAACTCGCCAAGGACTGGCGTACCGATCGCAGATTACGACGCCTGGAGGCGCTTCTCTGTGTTGCCGACGAGCAGAGTTCGTTCATCATTTCCGGCAACGGCGATGTCATCGAGCCCGAACACGATCTGATGGCAATCGGCTCCGGCGGCCCTTATGCCCAGGCAGCCGCACTTGCTCTCTTGCAACATACCAAACTCGACGCTCGCAATATTGTCGAGCAGTCACTGAAAATTGCAGGCGATATCTGCGTATTCACGAACCAAAATATTGAAATCGAGGAACTGGCCGCGGCCGGATAGTCAGATGTCGCAAATGACTCCCAGAGAAATCGTCCAGGAACTGGACAAACACATCATTGGCCAGGACGAGGCCA
>CAYLSX010000048.1:0-14989 GCA_964386685.1 uncultured Woeseiaceae bacterium
GCCGGGGCAACCTTCAGGACTAACCATCCTGAAAAGGTGCCAACTCCTGCGGAGCACAGGCTCCGAGAGATGAGTGTCAGTGTAGCGGGACTCCGACGATGGTCGGATGAACGATGGACATGGCACCCTCCCTGACGGTTTCCGCAGGGTTCCGATGAGCTCGACGCGACTTTGTCGTGACATTGGAATCGAAGTGGAGACTACATCATGAGTTCCAGAATACAGCCGACCACCATTGCTGTTCGTGCCTCTATCGAGTCGGACAGGCAATACGGTGCCGTCGTGCCACCATTGCACTTGTCATCGAATTTCACCTTCGCTGGCCTCGGGGAAAGGCGACAGTACGACTACACACGCAGCGGCAATCCGACTCGAGATGCGCTGGGCGACGCGCTACGTGATCTCGAAGGCGGTGCTGGCGCTGTCATTACATCCTCGGGCATGGCGGCGATTACGCTGGTGCTTACCTTGCTGAAACCCGGCGATCTGTTAATTGCGCCGCACGACTGTTACGGCGGCTCGTACCGCCTGTTCGACAGTTTGTCGAAAAAAGGGCAATTCGAAGTCCGTTTCGTTGACCAGAACGACGACCTAGCGCTGGCCGAGGCGATCGCTCTAAAGCCGCGCCTGATACTGGTCGAAACGCCATCGAACCCGCTGCTGAGAATCGTGGATATTGAAAGAGTGTCGAAACATGCGAAAGACTGCGGGGCATTGCTTGCGGTCGACAACACTTTTCTGTCTCCGGCGTTGCAACAGCCGATCTCACTCGGGGCCGACATCGTCATCCACTCGACGACCAAGTATCTCAACGGTCACAGCGATGTTGTGGGCGGTGCTGTCGTCGCCGCTACGGACGAACTCGCAGAGGAGCTTGGTTTCTGGGCCAACTGTCTCGGCATCACCGGTAGCCCGTTCGACAGCTATCTGACACTTCGCGGCTTGCGCACTTTGCATGCGCGTCTGCGTCAGCATGAGGAGAACGCCGAATTGTTAGCGGCCGTCTTGAACGAGCACGTTGCGGTTGATCGTGTTTATTATCCGGGCCTTGTCGATCATCCCAATCATGACATTGCCAGCCGACAGCAACAGGGCTTCGGCGGCATGCTCAGTTTCGAACTCAGCGGGGGCGAGGAGGCCGTGCGGGCATTCTTCGCTCACCTGAAGTTGTTCTCGCTCGCCGAGTCACTCGGTGGCGTTGAGAGTCTTATCTGCCATCCGGCCTCGATGACGCACGCATCACTTAGCGACAAGGCTCTCAAGAAAGCGGGCCTGTCTCAAAGTCTGATTCGGGTTTCGGTGGGTATCGAAAGCGCTGACGATCTGGTGGCGGATGTGCTTGCAGCGCTCGAGGCCGCTACGCATGCGGTGAAATTAAAGACGGTGGCCTAGCCCAACTCCCGCAAAATCGCTTCGGTCATTTCGGTGCTGCTCATGACCTTGTCGCCGGCGACTGCGAGGTCGGCTGTTCGCGCGCCGGACTCGATGACGTGGCGAATCGCCGATTCGACTGCGGTCGCTTCCTCATCGAGATCCAGGCTGTGACGCAACATCATTGCGATGCTGGCAATGGCGCCGCAGGGGTTGGCGAGCCCTTTGCCCGCGATGTCGGGTGCCGAACCGTGAATCGGTTCATACAGCCCGCAATTCGAGTCGCCGATGGATGCCGAGGGCAACATACCCAATGAGCCCGACAGCATTGATGCCTCGTCGGTCAGAATATCGCCGAACATATTTTCGGTAACGATAACGTCGAAATGGGCGGGGCGGTTGATCAGATGCATTGCGGCGGCATCGACGAGCATATGTTCGAGCACGACATCTGGAAACTCTGCATTCATGACGTTGTTCGTAATGTCACGCCAGAATCGTGAGGTCTCGAGCACGTTCGCCTTGTCAACGGAGCAGAGTTTGTATCCGCGTTGCTGCGCGAGCTTTGCAGCGACGCGAACGATGCGTTCGATTTCGAATCTCTGATAGGTACAAAGATCACTGGCCGAGTTCTCGTCACGGGTCTTGTCGCCGAAGTAGATGCCGCCGGTGAGTTCCCGGACGACCATGACGTCGACTCCCTGCAGACGATCTGCGCGGATCGGTGACGCATCGGATAGTGCGTCGATGATCTGTACCGGTCGCAGGTTGGCATAGACGCCGAGCTCGCTACGGATTCTGAGCAGGCCCTGTTCAGGCCTTACCGTCGCGTTTGGGTCGCTCCACTTGGGACCACCGACGGCACCCAGAAAAACAGCGTCCGATTTCTTGCACAATTCGATGGTATCGTCGGGAAGGGGAGAACCGGTGGCGTCGATGGCAGCACCGCCGATTAATTTCTCTTCGATGCTGAAATTGTGCCCATACTTCGAAGCCACCTGCTGTAGCACGGCGCTCGCGGCGCTCGTGACTTCAGGCCCGATGCCATCGCCTGGCAGTACAGTGATCAGGGCGTCCATGGCCGTGTTTCCTCAAATCGCCTGATCGCGTCTTCTTCATTTTGCAGATAGCCCAGTTGATCGATGCCTTCGAGCAGGCAGTATCGGGAAAAGCTATCGATCGCAAAACTGATCTCTCGACCGTTTTCAATAGTTAACGTGGAGTTCGCCACATCGATGTCGATCGTTGATCCCGGATTCGACATCAACCACTCATGGGTTTGCTCATCGACTTCGATTGGTAACAGACCGTTTTTCAGAGAATTGCTGCGGAAGATGTCGGCAATTCCCGTGCTGATGACGGCACGAATCCCGTAGTCGAGCAGAGACCAAGGTGCATGCTCCCGCGATGAGCCACAGCCGAAGTTATGTCCTGCAACAAGCACCTCGCATCCTATGGATTCAGCTTTGTTAAGCACGAATTCCGGGTTGTCGGTGCCGTCCGCTAGAAATCGCCAGTCATTAAAGAGGTGTGCGCCAAGTCCCTCGCGCGAAGTGGTCGTTAAAAACCGCGCCGGAATGATCTGATCGGTATCGATATCCGACATGGGCAATACGGTGATGCAAGAGCTAATTTTTCGAATGGTTTCCATCAGAGATATTTTCGCGGATCGGCAACATTTCCCTCGATGGCCGATGCGGCTGCTGTCAATGGGCTGGCCAGAATCGTACGCGCCCCCATGCCTTGTCGGCCTTCGAAATTTCGATTGCTTGTGCTAACGCACAAGCGACCCTTTGGCACGATGTCACCGTTCATTGCGATACACATCGAACAACCGGACTCGCGCCAGTCAGCGCCGGCGGATTTAAACACTTCGTGTAATCCCAGAGATTCGGCCTCGGCCTTGACCTGCTGTGATCCCGGCACGACCAGCATCGTGACGCCGTCGGCAATTTTGCGACCGCGAAGAACATCTGCCGCCTGCGCAAGATCAGACAGGCGGGAGTTCGTGCAGCTGCCGATAAAAACGAAGTCAACCGGCGACTCGGCCAGGGGCTTGCCGGGCTCAAGCTGCATGTAGTCGAGTGCTTTGCGGAATCCGGCGTCGCCGTTTGCCTCGGGCACCTTGTCGTTGACAGCAATGACCATGCCGGGGTTGGTGCCGAACGTGACCATCGGCTGCAGCTCGTCACCGTTGATGTTCACGGACTTGTCGAATGCGGCATCTTCATCGCTCGGCAGGGCGCCCCAGCGTTTGACGGCGTCGTCCCAGTCGGTGCCCGAAGGAGACCTTGGCCGGCCCTTCAGGTAGTCGATCGTGGTGTCGTCGGGAGCGATCATGCCGGCCCTGGCGCCGGCTTCGATGGACATGTTGCAAATGGTCATGCGGGCTTCCATGTCCATAGCGGAAATCGTCTCGCCGCGGTACTCGATGACGTGCCCGCTGCCACCGCCGATGCCAATCTCACCGATGATGGCGAGAATGAGGTCTTTCGCGGTAACGCCGGGCTGAAGGGTGCCGCTGACGTTGATCGCAAGCGTTCTGGCCTTACGTTGCAGCAGGCATTGTGTTGCCAGGACATGTCCCACTTCGGTCGTACCGATGCCGAAAGCAAGGGCACCGAAAGCGCCGTGTGTGCTGGTGTGGCTGTCGCCGCAAACAACCGTCTTGCCGGGTTGCGTGGCACCGATTTCCGGTCCGATCACGTGCACGATGCCACGATAGTCATTATCGAATCCGAACAGCTCCAGGCCGAACTCCTCGCAGTTGTCCTGCATCTTGACCACCTGTTTGGCGGCGCCTTCGCCGACCACGGCAAGGTCTTTGAAATTGTGGACCGGCGTCGTCGGGGTCGAATGGTCCATCGTTCCGATCGTCAGATCGGGTCGACGCACGGACAGGCCTCTCTCACGCAGCATGGTGAAAGCCTGCGGTGTCGTTACTTCGTGAATCAGGTGCAGATCGATGTAGAGAACAGCCGGCGCGTCCGCCGTCTCCGGCTTGACGATATGATCCGTCCAGACCTTCTCGAATAAGGTTTGTGGTTTACCTGCGTTCATGCAGGCACCTCTCCCGGGCTAACTTCCGCCGGCGGCGGCGACGGGCTGTGCGTCGAGGCCCTCGAGCCAGCCGTTGCGATCTTCCGTCTCGCCACTAAAGAGCCCGAAGAACGCGTCCTGGAGCTGCTTGGTGAGCGGGCCGCGATGACCCTCACCGATCTCGATCCTGTCGACCGAACGAATCGGCGTAATCTCGGCCGCCGTACCCGTGAAGAACATCTCGTCGGCGAGATACAGCATCTCTCGCGGAATCGATTGTTCACAAATCTCGATACCGAGGCGCCCGGCAAGTTGCAGGACCGTATCGCGCGTAATGCCGGTCAAAATGGAGGAGGCCGATGACGGCGTGAAGATCTTGCCGTCGCGGATGACGAACAGGTTCTCACCGGCGCCTTCGCTGACCAGACCGTCAGGGGCTAAAGCGATGCCCTCGGCAAAGCCGAGGCGTTTTGCCTCACCGCTGATCAAGGTGCTGGACAGATAATTGCCGCCGGCCTTGGCGAGTGCCGGTATGGTGTTCGGTGCGACGCGATTCCAGCTGGACACACAAACGTCCACGCCTTTCTCCAATCCGTCGGCGCCGAGATAGGCACCCCATTCCCAGGCACCGATAGAGACATCGACGGGGTGCTCGGGTTTCGGGCACAAGCCGATGTCCCCCAGACCGCGGAATGCGATCGGCCGGATGTATGCGCCATTCATGAGTTCATTGGCCTGCACAACCGCTTTGCAGGCGCTGATCAGCGTCGATAAATCGAATGGAATGGGAATTCGGTGAATTGATGCAGAGTCGAAGAGGCGCTGCATGTGATTCGTCAGACGAAAAACCCTTGGGCCGTCCGGCGTCTTGTAAACACGAATGCCTTCGAATACTGAAGATCCATAGTGCAGGGCATGCGCCATGACGTGCACGGTCGCCTGTTCCCATGGAATCATCCGGCCGTTATGCCAGATCAGTTTTGCGCCCTCAAAACTCATTAATAAGGTCTCCAGGTTTCAATTGTGCGGCCGTGACAGGCCGCGAAGCTTATCATCTAAATCGAAGCGTGCGACACGTCATCGTTCGCTGAACTCGTGTCGAGACCGCGCTCGCGCCGTCGCAGGATTCGATTCACGACTTCAAGATAGGCCCGGCTGCCCGCTTCAACGATGTCGACGCTGACGCCGTGTCCGCGATAATTGTCGCCGTTGTATTCGACTGTGACCACAACTTCGCCCTGTGCGTCCTCTCCGACCGTGGCGCTGTGCAACTCGAAGTTCTTGAGCGCCAGCGAGATACCCGTGGCTTTTTCGATGGCGTTGAACGCCGCAGCGACCGGGCCGTCCGCGTCAGCGGATTCGCTGACTTCATTGCCGCTTTCGTTCAGCAGTCGGACCACAGCAGATGCCAGTTGATCCGTCTCCGAGCCGACCTGAAGTGACTGCAGGGTCCAGGGCCCGGCTGATGCGCTGTCCACGTTCATGATGATCGCTTCAATGTCGCCGTCGTACATGTCCTTTTTCTTGTCCGCCAGCTTCTTGAACTCCTGGAAGGCCCTATTCGTTTCGAATTCGTCCAGGTCGAAGCCGAGGTTTTTAACCCGATCACGAAATGCGTGCCGCCCGCTGTGCTTGCCGAGTACAAGACTCGACCGGACGAGGCCGACGTCGGCGGGTCGCATGATTTCGTAGGTCGAATGATGTTGAAGCATGCCGTGCTGATGGATACCGGCCTCGTGCGCAAAGGCGTTCTCGCCCACGATCGCCTTGTTCCTGGGAATCTGCATACCGGTTATGCTCGATACGAGCCGTGAGGTCGGATAAAGCCGGGTCGTATCTACGCCGGTATCGAGTTCGAAATATTCGGCACGTGTCTTCAGCGCCATTACGATCTCTTCCAGGGAACAATTGCCGGCGCGCTCTCCAATACCGTTTATGGTGCATTCGACCTGACGGGCACCGGCAGAAACGGCTGCCAGGCTGTTTGCGACCGCCATGCCCAGATCGTCGTGGCAGTGAACGCTCAAAACGATGTCGTCGATGCCCGCGACATGTTCCCTGAGATACCTGAACAGTTTGTCGAACTCGCCCGGCACGGTATAGCCCACCGTGTCGGGAATGTTGACTGTTTTGGCGCCAGCTTCGATTGCGGCGCTCACGACCTCGGCGAGATAGGAGAGTTCGGTCCTGGATGCGTCTTCCGGCGAAAACTCGACGTCGTCACAGAGCTGTCGCGCCAGCCTTATGGCGCTGGCGGCGCTATTCAGTATTTCCTCTTTCGCCATCTTGAGCTTGTGCTCGCGATGAATTTCACTGGTGGCCACAAACACATGGATGCGATGTTTGTCAGCGCCTTTGACGGCAGCATGAACTTTCTCGATGTCCTCTGGATTGCAACGCGCGAGCCCGCAGATTATCGGGCCACGGTTCTCTTCTGCGATCGCCTTAACCGCATCGAAGTCGCCCGGGGACGCGGCCGGAAATCCGGCTTCGATAATATCGACGCGAAGATCGGCAAGCGCCTTGGCAACCCGCAGCTTTTCACGAATGGTCATACTGCAACCAGGTGCCTGCTCCCCGTCGCGCAGCGTCGTGTCAAAGATTTTTATCCGCTTGTCCGTCATTCTTTAGTCACCGTAGTCGAGGCTCGCCAATGGGAACTGTGGAACAGCGTGTGGCGTATGCATGGCCGCATCGATGCGCATCGCCTGCTGAAGTGAATTGCTGTCGATGTTGCCGCCGGTCAGTATCAAGCCGATTCGCTTGCCCGCCAGCCGGTCTTTCATCTGCAGCGCGGCGGCGAGCGGTGCAGCACCGGCCCCTTCGGCGAGTTGGTGAATGGTCTGGGCGTAACAGCGGATAGCGGCACAGACCTGCTCCTCGCTCACCAGTACGAAATCGTCCAATTCCTGCATCATGCTCAGGGTGTAACGAACCGGAACGCGGGTCGCCAGACCATCGGCTATCGTCTGCGTCGCGACCATCGGTGCGTAATCGTTGCTATGCCAGGCGTGATGAAAAGCCGGCGCATTCTCTGCCTGGACAGCGATCACGGCGGTGGACGGGGACATTGCCTTGATCACTGTGGTTGTCCCGGCAGCCAGGCTGCCGCCGCCGACCGGCACAAATACGACTTCGAGACCCTGTGCACATTGTTCGAGCATCTCGAGCGCCACGGTAGCCTGACCGGCCACCAGTTCCGGACGTTTCGCCGGGTGGATCGACACGGCACCGATCTTCCAGGCATGTCTCACCGAGGCGTCCCAGGCAGCGTCGAAATCGTGTCCCTGAACGATGACCTCACCGCCCAGCGCTTCCACACAGGTGTTCTTGTCAGGGCTGTTGCCTTGCGGCACGAACACGGTGCACTGTGTATCGAACATCGCACAGGCTTGTGCGAGTGCCGCGCCGTAATTTCCCCGTGTCGCAGTCACAATGCCTTGTCTGCGCTGCTTCTTGTCCATATTGGCCAGCAGGTTGATCGCACCACGAATCTTGAACGCACCGATCGACTGCACGTTTTCCAGTTTGACGAATGTTTCAGTGCCGACGCGATGCGAAAGCACAGGGTTGCTTAGCAAAGGCGTAGGCTCGAGGTAGGGGCTGATTACATCCCGCGCAGCCAGCACGTCATCGATGCTGATGGGGGCGGGCGGGGTGTCACTGTCCGAGCCCCAGTCCGTCGCATCAAGTTGCTTCTTTTTTGCAGGAGCCATGATGCTAGTTCTCGAGCCAATCCATGCGGCTACGAAGATCGGCGCCGACCTTTTCGATCTGGTGGGACAGATCTTCACTCATCATGCGTTTGTACTCGATTTGCCCGGCATTGTTTTCGTCGATCCACTGGCGTGCGAAGGTTCCATCCTGGATGTCTGTCAACACCTCCTGCATTTTCTCGCGCACATGTGCATCAACGATGCGTGGACCACGCGTTAAATCACCGTAGGCTGCTGTTTCACTAATGAACTCGTGCATTTTCTTTAAGCCCCCTTCGTGCAGCAGGTCGACGATCAGCTTTAGCTCGTGCATACACTCGTAGTAGGCAACCTCAGGCTGATAGCCGGCTTTTACCAGCGTTTCGAATCCAGCGACGACGAGTTCGGTGGCGCCGCCGCACAGCACCGCCTGTTCGCCGAACAGGTCGGTTTCGGTTTCCTCGGCAAAAGTGGTTTCGATCACGCCGGCGCGTGCGCCGCCGATGCCCTGTGCGTAGGCGAGGGCGAGTTTCAGTGCGTCGCCGCTGGCATCTTGCGCGACGGCGACCAGGCACGGGACGCCATGCCCTTCCTCATACTGTCGCCTGACGAGGCTACCCGGGCCTTTCGGGGCAATCAGAATGACATCGAGATCGGCTCGCGGCTCGATCTGCTTGTAGTGAATATTGAATCCATGCGCAAATAGAATGGCGCAGCCTTGCTCCAACTCGGCGCTGATCGATTCATACAACGGCCCTTGTACCAGATCAGGTGTCAGAAACGCGACGATCGCGGCGCCTTTGGCCGCGTCTTTCAGTTGCTGGACCTCAAGTCCGTCCGCTTCAGCCTTGGGCCAGCTGGGGCCACCCGAACGCAGCCCGACGACGACGTCGAAGCCTGAGTCCTTGAGGTTCAGGGCGTGAGCGCGGCCCTGACTGCCGTAACCGAGGATTGCGATGCGCTTGCCCTCGAGGCAGGAGCCATCTACGTCGGATTCTGAGTACATTTGCATTTAATCGTCTTCCCTTAAAAAAAAACCCCACTATCCTTTCTGGATGCGGGGTCGGCGTGTCGAATTGCTGTTGAAAACGCTACCCGCAGGTTCTCCTAAGAAGTACCACAAGCAGCAGGTTCCGTAATGGCAAACCAGTACGGGCCCCAACAATTCTGTTTATTTTTATCGATCCCATTGCCGCGGATCATGTTGGATGGTTGTCGCTATGTCAACCGCCTCCTGACCGCATTCGATTGCTTACTTGTGATACCAATCCAGCTTGGATATTGAATCGATACGCCTACTCGACAACCTGTAAAGTAAAATCTAGAAAAAGATACCAATACTTTGAATAGTAACTATATTTCTATGACAAGTTTTCCTTTCGCGCGTCTTGCCGCGAGCACCTGCAAGGCGCAGGCTGCCTGCTCCAGCGGGTAAGTCTCGGAGACATGCGGTTTCAATTTGCCGTCACGCAGAAGCTCGAACAGATGTGCCGTGTTTTGGGCATTTGTTTTCGGTTCTTCCTCGGCGAAACGGCCCCAGAACACACCGACCACGGAAGACCCCTTCAGTAATGTCAGGTTCGCCGGAATAACAGGAATCTGGCCGCTGGTGAAACCGATCACAAGTAGTCGCCCGCGCCAGGCGACGGCGCGAAGACACTGCTCGAACAACTCACCGCCGACGGGATCGAATACAACGTCTGCGCCGCGGCCGGCTGTGATCTCCTTTATACCTTCCTTAAGATCGGCATCGCTGTAGTTGATCAGGTGATCGGCTCCGTATGCTCTCGTGAGTTCAAGCTTGGCGGTCGAACTTGCCGCCGCGATGACCGTGGCGCCCATCATCTTGCCGATCTCGACCGCGGCCAGTCCGACACCGCCGGCGGCGCCGAGGACTGCCAGCGTTTCGCCGGCCTGCAGGTTGGCTCGTTGCCTGAGCGCGTGGTAGGCGGTCCCGTAAGTCAGCAGGAATGCCGCGGCGGTCACATCATCGACGCCGTCGGGCACTGCGACGACGGCTCCGGCGTCCACACATAATTGTTCCGCCATGCCGCCAAACATCGACACGGCGGCGACTCGTTGCCCGGGCGCGAAGTCCACAACGTCGTCGGCAACCTCAACGACCTCGCCGGCGACCTCTGCGCCGGGTGAAAACGGCATTGGCGGACGCAACTGATATTTGCCGGAGATGATCAACAGGTCCGGAAAATTAATGCCACAGGCTTTGATGGCGATACGAACCTGGCCGGGGCCGAGCTCAGGTTCCTCGACCTCCTCGAGCACAAGACTCTCAGGCGGTCCGAACGCCTTGCATAGCAACGCTCTCACAATCATTTTCTCCCAATCGGGACCGACGCTGGTTGAATCATATATATAAAGGTATTCTGCCGCGATCATGGACTTCGACTATTCGAGCAAGGTCAATGAGCTTCGAGCGAAGCTCGACAGATTCATGCGGTCTCATATTTACCCCGCAGAGTCCGCGTATTTCGAATTCGTCAATAGTGCTGACAATCGTTGGACGATTCCGCCGCTCATGGAGGACCTCAAGAACACTGCGAGAGATGAAGACCTGTGGAACCTGTTCCTGCCGGACAGTGAATACGGCGCTGGCTTAAGCAATCTCGAATACGCGCCGCTTGCCGAAATCATGGGCCGCTCCCTGATCGCGCCCGAAGTTTTCAATTGTTCCGCACCGGACACCGGCAATATGGAAGTCCTGGTGCGATACGGTTCGGATGCGCAAAAAAAGGAATGGCTGGAACCACTGCTTCGGGGCGAAATTCGTTCGGCCTTCGCCATGACGGAGCCGGATGTCGCATCGTCAGATGCGACCAACATTCAATCGTCGATTCAGAAGGATGGCGATACTTATATATTGAACGGCCGCAAGTGGTGGACCTCAGGCGCGATGGATCCGCGTTGCAAGATTCTGATCTTCATGGGCAAAACAAACCCTGATGCGGCACGCCACGTTCAACAATCAATGATTCTGGTGCCGATGGAGTCAGACGGCGTGACTATTGTTCGCCCACTCACTGTATACGGCTTTGATGACGCTCCGCATGGACACGCAGAGATGCGATTCGAAAATGTGCGTGTCCCGGCGGCCAACCTGCTGCTGGGCGAAGGAAGAGGTTTTGAGATCGCACAAGGCCGACTAGGCCCGGGTCGCATCCACCATTGCATGCGCCTGATCGGACTTGCCGAGAGGTCGCTGGATAGTATGTGTGCCCGGGCAGACGATCGTGTGGCGTTCGGCAAAAAACTCTCGGAGCAGGGCGTTGTTCGGGAAGCGATAGCGAACTCGCGAATCGAGATCGACCAGGCGAGACTACTGACCTTAAGAGCAGCCGATCTGATGGACAAGGTGGGCAACAAAGCCGCACGTGCAGAAATAGCGATGATTAAGGTCGTTGCGCCGTCGATGGCATTGCGCGTGATCGACCGCGCGGTGCAGGTGCACGGTGGTGCCGGCGTGAGCGAGGACTTCGGGCTGGCCGCGTCATGGGCAGGTGCCCGCACGCTTAGACTGGCCGACGGGCCGGATGAAGTGCATCGGGTGTCAGTCGCGAAACTCGAATTGGGGCGCCAGAAGGGCGCTTTAAAGGGCATTTGAGTCAATACAGCTTATGTCGCCGTTGGGCTGGCGATAGCCATGTCATGTGGTATTCTTGACGCCCAGTTGTTCTGGACCCATAAGAAAAGGCTGGCGGGACGAACAGCGACATAGGTTCCGGGCCATAAAATTAGAAATAATCTGTACACAAAAACTAGATTCATCGCCGCGGCGATTGTGGAGAGGGTCGCGAGCGCAGCGGGGAAAAGCGCACCACAGTGCAATCCCTCATTTTGTGTAAGTATCTGAAAAATACTGCATAACCCTCTCCTGAAAAACTTAATACTAAAAACTCGATCTTTAAGGAGTCTTCATGAAACGGTGCAACAAGAGCAGTCGGCGCATGACAAAATTGCTCACAGTCAGCTTTGTTATCGCGGTATCCGGCAGTGTCTTCGCCCAGTCTGTTGATCAAGTCCTGCAGGCTGATTTACGACGGTTAAGCCTGGCTCAGGCTTCTCAGGAGCGAATCAATACGGTGGTCGAGGGCACACGTTCTTTGGCTGATCAATATCGTTCGGTCAACAAGGAAATCGATGGCCTGAAAGTCTACAACCGGCTGATGACGGCACAGACTAACGGTCAGCAAGCCACTCTGGATGATATTTCCCTGTCCATGGATCAGGTCGACGTTATCAATCGTCAGATATTTCCGCTGATGGAACGCATGATCGACGGAATCGGGCAGTCGATCGCACTCGATATTCCATTTCTGATGGGCGAGCGCCGCGATCGGGTCGATAAGCTCAAGGATATTATGCAGCGCTCCGATGTCAGCGTCGCGGAGAAGTTCAGAAAGGTCATGGAGGCGTACCAGATCGAGAATGATTACGGTTCATCGAGCGAGACCTACCGTCAGTCGCTCGAGATCGAAGGTACGGTAAGAGATTACAACATGCTTCGCATAGGCAGGATCGGGCTCTATTTTCAGTCCGATGATTCCAGAATCACAGGAACCTGGGATGCCGACGCAGGTTCATATGTCATTCTCGGTAATGAACACCGCAACGAAATCAAGAAGGGCATTCGCATGGCGAAGGACCTGATCGCACCGGAGCTGCTTTTGCTTCCGGTTCCTGCTGCCACAGCTGCCGGGGAGACTTCATAAATGAAACGCATAATTACAACAGTCGCCATCGGACTTCTTAGTTTTGGAATGGCAAACGCGCAGGAAGACGCGACATCAAGCAGCATGACTGAGCTCCTGGAACGAATCCAGCAGGGTCAGGCACGCGATTCTCGGGAAGCTCGCCAGCGTGAGAGCGAGTTCTCGAGGCGCAAAAACGAGCAACAGAGCCTGCTCAACCAGGCTCGGGCTGAACGCGCCAGGCAGGAACGCAACAGCGCACGGCTCGAGAACCTGTTCCAAGATAACCAGACCAAGATCGTCGCGGCACGTGCGGCGCTCGATGAGCGCCTCGGTGCCCTGAAGGAATTGTTTGGCGTTCTACAGACCGTATCAGGCGACACCCAAGCCCGATTCAAAGGATCTCTGACGGACATCCAGTATCCGGATCGCGGTGATTTTCTTGTCGAACTGGGCAACAAGATGGCTAGCAAAAACGAGCTTGCCTCGATCGAAGACATGGAGAGGCTCTGGTACGAGCTGCAGCGTGAAGTGACAGAGTCCGGCAGGGTTGTCAGATTCAGTCATGAGATCACGACCGCCGCCGGCGAGATCATGACAGTACCCGTCGTTCGAGTCGGCGTATTCAATATCGTATTCGAAGACGGCTATCTTAAATACGACTCGACGACCACCAATGTCAGCGAGTTGCAGCGGCAGCCCGAGCAGTCCCGTTACACCAACTCCACAGAGGACATGCTCGATGCGACGTCCGGTCCTGTGACGTTCGGGCTCGATGTGACGCGGGGCGGCATCCTCGAACTGCTAGTCGAATCACCGACGGTTGGCGAACGCATCAATCAGGGCGGAATCGTCGGCTACTGCATCATCGTCCTCGGCTTCATCGGCCTCCTGATCGGAATTTGGCGCTGGTTCGGCCTGACCAGCGACAGTCGCAAAGTAACGGCGCAGCTCAAAAAAGATTCGGCGAGCACCGACAATCCGCTCGGCCGGGTCCTGGCTGCCTACGAGTCGAATCGGAACGCCGATACCGAAACCATCGAGCTCAAATTGAGTGAGGCGGCATTGAAGGAGATGCCGGGGTTGACGAAGGGACTACTGTTTATCAAGGTGATTTCGGCGGTGGCGCCCTTGATGGGTCTGCTCGGAACCGTGACCGGTATGATCAAGACCTTCCAGGTCATCACCCTGTATGGTGCCGGAGATCCGAAGATGATGGCCGGCGGCATTTCGCAGGCACTGATGACGACAGTTCTGGGACTGGTCGTGGCAATTCCGATGGTGCTGATCCATACAGTGGTCAGTGGCCAGAGCCGCAAGATCATCAACATTATCCAGTCGCAAAGTGCCGGGATGGTTGCCTCGCATTCTGAGAAACATGGCTAGGTGCCCGTGAGGAGATAAGATGCTTTGGCTAGCTGACAGCTTTGTAGCCATCCGCGACTTCATGGAACTGGGTGGCCCCGTGTTGAGATGGATAGCGGTCGTTATTTTCGCCATGTGGGTGTTGATAATCGAACGACTGCTGTATTTCCGCTCGCCGATGAAGATCATGTCCGACGAGATTCACGACACCTGGGAGGCGCGTCCCGAGCGCCGCTCCTGGAACGCTCATATGATCCGGGAACGCCTGATCTCGGAATTCTCCATGGCTACGAACAGTGGCATCCCGATGATCCAGACACTCGTGGCACTGTGCCCGTTGATGGGCCTGATGGGCACGGTGACCGGCATGATCAAGGTGTTCGAGGTGATGGCGGCATCCGGCTCCGGAAACGTACGGGCGATGGCCGCCGGTGTTTCGCAGGCCACCGTGCCGACGATGGCGGGCATGGTTGGGGCGCTGTCGGGAGTTCTTCTAGTCACACTGCTTACGCGCCGTGCGGCGCGTGAGGTGGAGTTCCTCGAGGACTCGCTCACAATGGACCATTAAAAGGTAAAACCAATGCGTAGATCACATGCAGGAATGGGCGGCGAAGAGGAGGAAAATGAAATCAACTTAACCCCAATGTTGGACGTTGTTTTCATTATGCTTATTTTCTTCATCGTAACCGCTTCGTTTATCAAGGAAGCCGGCATCGACGTTAACAGACCCGATGCGCCGACATCAGTGAAAGTCGAAGACGCCAATATCCTGATCGCCATCAGTGCCAATGATGAGATCTGGATCGACCGGCG
>CAYLSX010000049.1:0-14477 GCA_964386685.1 uncultured Woeseiaceae bacterium
GCGCAACCTGCCGCAAGCAGCGGCAGGATTGCACCAATCAGCAGAGTTTTATACCTAATCATGCGGGGATGCCGTTTCATACGAGAGAGCCGTTAATTGAGGTATTTGATCTCAACGCGTCGGTTCTGTGTGTACGATCCCTCATCGCTGCCCATCGCCGCAGGTCGTTCTTCACCGAAACTGACGGTGGATATCTGGTTCGAGCCTGCGCCCTGGATCAACAACATACGTCGTACAGCCTGCGAACGTCGCTCGCCCAGTCCGATGTTGTACTCACGCGAGCCGCGCTCGTCGGCATGGCCTTCCAGGCGGACTTGGGTGCGCGAACTGTTGGAAAGCCGGCTGGCGTGACGCGCGAGAGTGTCAGCGTATTCCGGTTTGAGGTCGGACTGATCGAAATCGAAGTAGATGACCATTCCCAACTCTTCTTTCAAGTCTGGGTCCACCACCTCGCCGCGGTCATCAGGCCCGTCTCCGTAGCCACCCGTCGTGGCCCCGCTACTGTCTGTGCCGCTGCTCGTCGCATCGGGATCCGGGATGTTTGATGCACAGCCGACTAAAACGGCTGCCAACAGGCTGATCAGGAATAATCTCATTGTGCTCATTTTGCTGTCCTTTTGATGGTTATGCTGGTTGCCCTCACCAGCAATAGTATATTTAAATTAATAAGTTACGAATTATATTCAATGTAAATTCTACAATAATTAAAGCCGTGGGAACGGTGACCAGACCGGCTCACGCACGTCTGCCCTGCCAGAACCCATACGTTGTCTGATGAGGCCATCCGCAGACACCGTTTCCAGAACGCCGTTTCTCCCGGCCCGAGTAGCGTAAATCAAAATATCGCTGTTCGGTGCAAAGCTTGGCGATTCATCCTGTTTCCCACTCGACAAAACCAGAAAATTCTCATTCTCGAGGTCGAGCACCGCAATCCGATAATTTCCCCGGTCCAGGTGCACCATCGCCAGCTTGCTGCCATCCGGCGACAATCGAGGGCGCGCATTATAACTGCCTTCGAAGGTAATGCGCTCGGGTGTTCCACCAGAAATGCCAACTCGGTATACCTGCGGTCCGCCGCTGCGGTCCGACGTGAAGTAGATTTGCTCGCCGTCCGGCGACCAGGTGCCTTCCGTATCGATTGACCGGTTGGTTGTCAGACGCGTAATGCCTTTTGTCGCAATATCCATGACGAAGATATCGAGATTGCCGTCAGCACCGCCGAGCGTCAGCACGAGCTTGCGGCCGTCCGGCGAAAAAGCTGGCGCGCCGTTGATACCACGGCGGTCGGATACCTTGATACGGTTGCCGGTGCGCAGTGTCTGTATAAAAACAGTCGAACGGTCGCCCTCGAACGATACATAGGCGAGTCGGCGGCTGTCGGGCGACCATGCCGGTGACATGATCGGATCAGTGGATTCCATGATGGTGTTTTCGTTTTCGCCGTCAGAGTCGGACACGACCAGCGCAAACAACCTGCCGCGTCCCGATTCCTGTGCCGTCACGTAGGCAATTTGCGTCGCAAACACACCCTGGATGCCAGTCAGTTTCTCGAAGATCATGTCCGCAGCCCGGTGTGCGACACGCCGCATCGTTCCACGGCTCGCGGGCATGCGATAACCGACCAGTTGTTCCCGTTTGAAAACATCAAATAGCTGGAACTGCACGCTGTAGGCATTGTCGCCTGTCTGGGTTACCCGGCCGACGACGACGGCCTCCACACCGAGAATCGACCAGTCATCGAAATCGACGTCGACCCCGGTCGTCGGCATCTGCAACATGTCGTCCGCAGGAATCGGCGCAAAGCGTCCGCTGCGCGTGAGGTCGGCCCCGATCACGCCGGAAATATCAAGCGGCGCACTCGCGTCACCGCCCTGCCAGCCGAAAGGAACCACCGCCACGGGCGCCCGTCTGCCGGCGCCCTGGGTAATTTCAATCTGAAGTTCCGCGGCAGCTTGCGATACCACAAGGAACAGGACGCAGGCAAAAGCCCACGTTCTAACGGTTTCTCGCATGTTTGTAGCCCAATTCAAAGCAGAGAGGCCCCTATTGTTCAGGTTTAAATGTGATGCGCAAGTTTCGTTCGAACAAAGTCGGATCTTCCGGGTCGGGCAAAGGCGAAGCTCTGTGTACGGCTGCCACGATCGAGCGCTTGACCGCGTCGTCTCCGTTGCAACGACCGATGCTGGCGTCGGCAACTACTCCGCCCGGTAGTTGCCTGACATTGATCACGCATTCCAGCCCGGCGATGGCGCTGGCTGGTTTCGTCCAGTTGCGCTGGATCTGCTGCTGGATGGCATATTGATAGCGGGCCAGCGCGCCGGAATTCATGGCGTCCAGGTGTGCCTGCTCTTCAGCCAGCTCGCGGTTCAGGAGCCTCTGCCTTTCGGCCTCTTCGGCCTCCTGGCGTTTGCGTTCGTTTTCCGCGCGCTGCCGCTCGACGTCCTCCAGTCGCTTGCGCTCGGCTTCGGCCCGGCGCCGCTCCAGTTCGATTTCTTCACGGCGTTTTTTCTCAGCCCGTTCCTGCACCTGCTGTTTCTTGAGCCTCGAGATTCTCTCGCGCTCCTTGCGGGCATCTTCCTGGCGTTTCTGCTCTTCGGCCTCTTTTCTCAGTTGCTCCGAATTGTCGGGTTCGGGCTCCACTATGGGCTCTGGCGGCGGCATGCGAATCTCGTCTTCGGAGACCAGCGTGCCTTTGATCGCAAGCGGTATGCGCGGGTTCATCGGGCGTGAGAAATCGAAGGCGAAAACCATCGCCGCAAGGATTCCTACGTGCAGGACTCCGGCCAGGAATACCGGAATGATGTTGTAGTTGTCGCGAGGCACCGGTTACTCGGGAACGGGATAGCTATCCAACGGATCGGTGAGGAAGCCGACGTTTTCGGCGCCACCTTGCTGCAGGAGCACCATCGCCCCAACGACGTTGCCGTAAGGAACCGCTTTATCCGCTTTGAGGAGAATCGGCGTGTCCGGACGATTGCGCAGCACCGCAGCCGTGCGTGCGACGATCTCCTTGGCATTGGCCGGCAGGTCCTCGTCATCGCCGACGTTGATGTACAAATTACCCTCAGCGTCGACGCTCAAAACGAGTGGCGGATGATTCGGTACGTCGTCAATCGGTTCCGCGCCCGCTTGGGGTAACTCTACCGTGACGCCCTGTGTCAGCAGCGGTGCGGTCACCATGAAAATGATAAGCAACACGAGCATGACGTCGATGTAGGGGACGACGTTGATTTCGGCAATCAACTTGCGCTTTCGCATCGGTGAAGACATGTCAGGCTCCTTTTTTGGTACGGGAATGCCGTTGCAAAATGCTGGAGAATTCCTCCATGAAGCCGTCGTAGCGTATTTCCAGGCGCACCACCTTGTCGGCGTAACGGTTGTAAGCAATCACCGCGGGGATCGCGGCAAACAGGCCCATCGCGGTGGCGACCAGCGCCTCGGCAATGCCCGGCGCGACCATCGCAAGCGTCGCGGACTGTACGTTGCCGAGCGCGCGGAATGAATTCATGATGCCCCAGACAGTGCCAAACAAGCCCACATAAGGGCTTGTCGAGCCAATAGTCGCCAGGGTCGCGAGGCTTTGTTCGAGGCGGTCGACCTCACGCATCAGGGCAACCCGCATCGCACGCCGGCATTCGTCGACCACCTTCTCGGGGCTGATCTCGCCCTGCTGCGACACCCGATTGAATTCACGAAAACCGGACTCGAATATGCTGGCCATGCCGATGCTGCCGCCCTGCTCTCGCGTCGCACTTCGATAAAGCGTGTTCAGGTCGCCGCCCGACCAGAAACTCGCCTCGAAGTCGTCCGAAGCCGCTTTGGTGCGTCGGATCAGCCGGCGTTTGGTGAATATGATGCTCCAGGACATGAACGATGCGGCGAGCAGCATGAGCAGCACCATCTGCACGACGAAACTGGCGCCCATGACCAGACTCAGGAACGACATATCGGTTGTCATGATGAGGTTTCCTCGAAAAGTGAAGCAGGCACCCGCACGGGCTTATGCGTATCGGCGTCCAGCAATGCCGCCCGTATCGTGCCCCGGCACAACAATGCGCCATCAAGTGAGTGACGAAATATGTTTTGTTCTATCATGAAACTCGCACGCGTAAGGCCTCCGAGGTCTGCGGTGACCACCAGCTCGTCGTTAAACCTTGCCGGTTCGAGAAAGTCCGCCTTGGTGTCGACAACGACGAAGATTCGCCGTTCCTCACGCATGAGTACGTCCTGTTCGACACCGAGCGAGCGCAGCCACTCGGTCCTGGCGCGTTCCATGAACTTGAAATAGTTTGCGTAATAGACCAGCCCTTGCGCATCGGTGTCTTCGTAATAAACGCGAACGGGCCAGGCAAAAGGTTTTTGGCGAGTCTTAGGGTCCACCGGCTCAGGACTTGTCAAAGAGGGGTAACTCCGGGGATGCATCGCGTAACGGCGGCGTCAGGCCGAAATGCAGGTAGGCGTTGCGGGTTGCCACTCGACCACGGGCTGTTCGCATCATGAATCCCTGCTGGATCAGGTATGGCTCGAGCACCTCTTCGATCGTGCCGCGTTCCTCGCCTACAGCTGCAGAGAGGCTTTCGACACCGACCGGGCCGCCGTCGAATTTCTCGATAATGGTCTGCAACAGGCGCCGGTCCATGGCATCAAAACCGTGCGGATCGACCTGCAGCATGTCCATGGCGCTGATAGCCACTTCCTCGGTGACGACACCATCGGCCCGCACTTCCGCATAGTCGCGGACGCGTCGCAGCAGCCGGTTGACGACTCTGGGCGTGCCGCGGGCGCGACGGGCAATCTGCTGGCCGCCGCTCTCATCCAGTGGCAGCTTCAGGATGCCGGCTGAGCGCGTGGCAATCGCCTCAAGCTCCTCGGTGGTATAGAACTCGAGTCGCTGCACGATGCCGAAGCGGTCGCGCAGCGGCGAAGTCAGCAAGCCAGCACGTGTGGTTGCGCCGACAAGCGTAAAAGGCGGCAGGTCGAGCTTGATCGAACGTGCAGCCGGGCCCTCGCCGATCATGATGTCGAGCTGAAAATCCTCCATTGCCGGGTACAGCACTTCTTCGACAACCGGACTGAGGCGATGGATCTCATCGACGAACAAGACGTCGTTAGGCTCCAGGTTGGTCAGTATCGCGGCCAGGTCGCCCGGTCGCTCGAGGACGGGACCCGCGGTCTGCCTCAGGTTCACGCCCATTTCGTTTGCGACGATGTGAGCCAGTGTGGTTTTGCCAAGGCCAGGCGGTCCGAAGATCAGCACGTGGTCGAGCGCCTCGGCACGATTCCGCGCAGCCGTAATAAAGATGTCCATCTGTTGTTTGACGGACGACTGGCCGATGAAGTCGTCCAGAATCTTCGGCCTGATGGCCCGATCGAATGCCTTGTCATCGGCCTGCGGCTCGGCAGTCGTCAGTCGTTCGTGTTCGATGGCGCTCATAATCAGGCTACCGATCGCCGCAGTGCCAGTCGGATGATGTCCTCAGCCGATTTGTCCGCGACGTCCAGCTTGGCTAATAAATGATTAATTTCGTTCGAGCGGTAGCCGAGCGAAAGCAACGCATCAAACGCCTCATTCCTGGGATCGGATCGTGCAGTGCTCGTGCCGGCGGTCAACTCCGCCGAAGTAACATCGATGCGGTCCCGCATCTCGATGATCAGGCGTTCGGCCGTTTTCTTGCCGACGCCGGGTATCTTGACGAGCCGCGCACTGTCCTCGTATTCCACACAGCGCTGGAAGTCATTGACCGACATTCCCGACAAGATGGCGAGACCCATTTTCGCGCCGACACCGCTGATTCTCAGAAGCGACCGAAACAATGATTTTTCCTGTTCAGAGGAAAAGCCAAATAGCGTTTGTGAGTCCTCGCGGACCACGAGATGCGTGTGCAGGAAAATCTCGGTCCCTGTCTCCGGCAACTCGAGAAAGGTCGACATCGGCGTTTCGATTTCATAACCGACACCGCCACACTCGAGAATAATCTGCGGTGGCTGCTTGCGCGCAATGCGGCCGCGGAGAGAGCCGATCATCGTACGCCTGCAATTGCCGGGTTGCTGGCCAGGCGCGATTTCAAACGCCGCTGATGGCCGTGGCAGAGTGCTGCAGCGAGCGCGTCCGCCGCGTCGGCGGAAGGCTTGCCTGCCAGTTTGAGAATCGATATCACCATGTGCTGCACCTGGTCCTTGGTGGCGGCACCTGTGCCAACGACCGCTTGTTTGATCTCGCGCGGGGCGTATTCGAAGACCTCGACATCAGATTCGAATGTCGCGCAGATGGCGGCGGATCGGGCGTGGCCGAGCTTCAAAGCGCTGCCCGCGTTCTTGTGTACGAAAACACTTTCTATGGCGACGACGTCGGGCCGGTACTGCAACACGATCTCACTGACGGACTCGAAGATTTGCTTCAGCCGGTCGGGAAATTCGCCGTCGATGCTCTGAACTGTGCCGCTCGCCACATAGCTTGCGTTGTCTGATTCAAAGTCGAGCACACCGAAGCCGGTCAGCCGGGAGCCGGGGTCGATTCCAAGTATTCTCAGCTTGTCAGACACTCTGCATCCCCGAGGCTCAAGATCACAGCTGAGCCAGAATTTCTTCGCTGATGTCAGCGTTGCTATAGACGTTTTGTACATCGTCAAGATCTTCGAGTATTTCGAGCATCTTGATCATTGAACCGGCTTCATGCAATTCCAGCTCGGCATGGGTCGAGGCGCGCATGGTCAATTCGGCGACCTCGGGGTCGTATCCGGCCTCGCGCATCGCGTCCCTTACAGATTCGAAGTCTGCCGGATCCGTTAGTACCTCGATGGACGTATCGTTATCGACGACGATATCTTCGGCACCGGAATCGATCGCGGCCTCCATGAGGGCGTCTTCATTACTGCCTTCGGGATACGTAAGAAGCCCAACGTGATTGAACAGATAGCTGACCGAGCCATCCGCGCCGAGGTTGCCACCGTATTTCGTGAACGCATGCCGGACTTCGGCGACCGTTCGATTCTTGTTGTCGGTCATGCAATCGACCATCACAGCCGTCCCGCCCGGTCCGTAGCCCTCGTAACGTATCTCCTGGTAATCGGATCCATCGAGATCTCCGGCACCTCGCTTGATCGCCCGGTCGATATTGTCCTTGGGCATGCTTTGCGACTTGGCTTTATCGATGGCCAGCCGCAGTCGTGGATTTGATGCCATCTCGCCACCGCCCATACGCGCCGCAATCGTGATTTCGCGAATCAGCTTGGTAAAGAGTTTACCGCGCTTCTTGTCCTGAGCACCCTTGCGGTGCTGGATGTTCGCCCACTTACTGTGTCCTGCCATATTTCCTTGCCCAAGAGGATGATTCCGATCGATGAGTACGACCCAAAATCTCGGCGTATGATAACGGTTCTAAGTAAGGTAAACACCACCGAAACGCCGCCAAATGGTCACATCTGAGCTTGAAAACCGACAAAGCGAGCCGCACAGCCTGGTCGTTGCAGCGCAGGAATATCTTGCCTCTCTGGATGCGCCGGGCGAGATCAGGCGCTGCAGCGAGGAAGGCCGGGCGATTGCCGACATCGTAGACAGCCTCGGATTACCCTCATCGGTCGTTGCGGCCGTCTACGTCTACCCCCTGTTGCGTGACGACCTGGTGAGCGAGGCGAACCTCGAGTCCAGCGCCATCGGGGAGCTGTCCGGTATCGTGCAGGGCCTTGTACAGCTTGGCAGTTTCAGGCTGCCGCCCGACTGGCAGCCGGGCGAGGCACTTGCCATCCAGCAGTCCGAGGCGCTGCGCAAGATGCTACTGGCTGTGGTTTCCGACGTGCGGCTGGTGCTCGTACGCATCGCCGAACAACTCTACCGGCTGAGATGCGCCAAGAAAGCGCCGCGAAAGGAGCAGCAGGCGCTGGCGATCGAAACTCGCGAGATATACGCGGCGCTGGCGAGCCGGCTGGGTGTCTGGCAGTTGAAATGGGAACTCGAGGATCTCGCCTTTCGCTATCTCGAGCCGGACACCTACAAGCAAATTGCGACAACGCTCAACGAGACGCGGGTCGAACGCGAATCTTTTATCGAGAACGTAAAGTCCCTGTTGCTGGTAGAGCTGCAGAAGACGGGCATCAATGCGGATATCAGCGGCCGGCCGAAACACATCTACAGTATCTGGCGAAAAATGCAGCGCAAGGTATCGGACATGGATCATATTTTCGACGTGCTGGCTGTGCGTCTGCTCGTCGACGACGTTGGCGAGTGCTATGGGGCACTCGGCGTCGTCCACAACCTGTGGTCGTATCTACCGGGAGAATTCGACGATTACATTGCGAACCCCAAGGACAACGACTACCGCTCTTTGCATACCGCTGTTATCGGCCCGCAAGGCCGCACGGTCGAGATTCAGATACGCACCCAGGAGATGCATCGGCAAGCAGAACTCGGCGTGGCTGCGCATTGGCGTTATAAAGAAGGTGCTCCTTCTGCGGCGGCGTTCGATAAGAAAATTCGATTCCTGCGGCAGATACTCGAGCCGGCTGACAAGGACAGCGACCTGCTCGACCAGATTCGTGACGATGTCTTCGAGGATCGTGTGTATGCAATCAGTCCGAAAGGCGACGTTGTCGAGATGCCTTCCGGCGCGACGCCGCTCGACTTTGCCTATCACGTGCATACGCAAGTCGGGCACCGCTGCCGCGGTGCCAAAGTCAACGGACGAATCGTGCCGTTGACCTACAAGGTCCAAAATGGCGACAAGATAGAAATCATTACGGCGAACCAGGCGAGCCCCAGCCGGGACTGGCTCAGTCCGCAGCTTGGCTATCTGGTCGCTACGCGAAGCCGCTCCAAGGTCAGGGCCTGGTTCAGGCGGCAGGACAAGGATCAAAACCAACGGCAGGGTCGGGAAATTCTCGATCGCGAACTTGCACGCTTGAACGCGCGTGATATTTCGACCAACACCATCGCAAAGCACCTCAAGTATAGAGATAGCGACGCGCTCTGCATTGCACTCGGCGCCGGCGACATGACATCTGCTTCCATCGCGTCGGCGATACAGAACCTGCGTCGCGATGACACGGTCGAGATCCTCAGGAAGAAGCGCCAGAGAAAGCCGAAGACAACAAAGAGCGGCCAGGCAGCGATCAAAGGCGTCAGTGACTTGCTGTCGACACTTGCAAGGTGTTGCCGGCCCGTGCCGCCTGAAGTCATCGGGGGATATATTACTCAGGGCCGTGGGGTCACCATTCATCGTCAGGATTGCGGCAATTTCCTGAGCTTGAATACCCGGCACCCGGAACGCGTCATCGAAGTGGACTGGGGAGAATCGGACGACTCGAACTATCCGGTTGAACTGACTTTGTTCGCCTACGATCGGCAAGGATTGCTGCGCGATATTTCGAACGTCCTCGCCGACGAGGATGTCAGCGTGCTCGAGGTACAAACGAAAACCGACAAGAAAAAAATGCAGGCAGTGATGGATCTCAGCGTCGAGGTCCCCAGCCTGCCATCCTTAAGCCGGATGATGAGTCGGCTGGAGCAGGTCGCGAACGTCACCTCAGTGCGTCGCAAGAACTAAAGAGTTATTTGTTGGGGAAATTCAGGGCGCGGTTGTCGACCGCGAGTGAAGCTTCGTGTACTGCTTCGGCCAGGCTTGGATGTGCGTGAATCGTACGTTGCAGGTCTTCGGTACTTGCCGAGAATTCCATTGCGAGCACCGCCTCGGAAATTAGTTCGCCAGCCATCGGGCCGAGGATATGAACGCCGAGTATTTCGTCGTCGTCTTTCGCCGCGACAATTTTCACCATTCCGGCCGTCTGCTCCATCGCCTTCGCGCGGCCACTGGCGGCGAACGGGAAGCTGCCGGTCTTGTATGGCCGGCCACTTGCCTGGACTTCCTCTTCGGTCTTGCCAACCCAGGCAATCTCGGGCGCCGTGTAAATGACACACGGGATCACGTTGTAATTGACCTCCGCGATTTCCCCGGCGATCAGGTCCGCTGCCATGACCCCTTCCTCAGAACCCTTGTGCGCCAGCATCGGTCCCCTGACGCAATCGCCAACGGCATAGACACCCTTGATACTGGTGCGGCATTGCTCGTCGACCTCGATGAATCCGCGTTCGTCGGTCAAAACGCCGGCATCATCTGCAAACAGGCCGTCCGTGAATGGTCTGCGACCGACGGCGACGACGAGTTTGTCTACCTTGATGTTCTGCGAGCCATCCTTGTCCTCATACGCAACTGAAACGCCCTTGGCCGAGGCCTTCGCGGACGTTACTTTGGCACCGAGCTCAATATTCAGTCCCTGCTTCTTGAAGTGCCGCCGCGCATCCTTGGCCAGTTCCTTGTCTGCCATGAACAGGAAGTCGTCCATTGCCTCCAGAATCACTACATCGGATCCCAGTCGATTCCAGACGCTGCCCAGTTCGAGACCAATCACGCCGGCGCCGACAACGCCGAACGTCTTTGGAACTTCCGTGAATTCGAGCGCGCCCCAGGAGTCGACGATGCGTTCACCGTCGAACGGTGCAATCGGCAACTCGATCGGTGTCGATCCGGACGCCAGGATGACATAGCGGGCATCGAGAACTTCGACCTCACCATCCGTCGGCGTGAATTCCACCTTCTTGCCCGCCAGCAGCTTGCCATGGCCGACAAGGCCCTCGACCTTGTTCGCCTTGAACAGTCCTGCAATGCCGCCCGTTAGCTGCCTGACGATCGACGCTTTGCGTTTTTGCATGACGCCGATGTCCATACTCACGTTCGATATGTTGATGCCGTGTTTGCTGAACTCATGTTTGCTGCGATGATAAAGCTCCGAAGATTCCAGCAGTGCCTTGGACGGAATACAGCCCGCGTTCAGACAGGTGCCACCGAATGCGTTTTTGCCGTCAAGGTTTTGCCATTCGTCAATGCAAGCGACGTTCATGCCGAGCTGGCTTGCGCGAATGGCAGCGATATAACCGGCCGGACCCGCGCCGATCACTACAACGTCAAAGCTTCTGCCCATGCCGATCTACACCTGCAACAACAGTCGCCCGGGATCGTCGAGAGATTGTTTCAGGCTGACGAGAAACTGAACTGCTTCCCGGCCATCGACAATTCGGTGATCGTAGGTCAGTGCGACGTACATCATTGGTCGGACAACGACCTCGCCGTCGACCGCCATCGGGCGTTCCTGGATCGCATGCATGCCCAGAATCCCGCTCTGTGGAGGATTGAGGATTGGCGTGGACAATAATGAACCGAAGATACCGCCATTGGTAATCGTGAAGGTGCCACCCGTCAATTCTTCCATGGTCATCGTGCCATCTCTGGCCTTCTCGCCGAGTGCCGCAATATTTCCTTCGATGTCGGCAAAACTCTGCCGATCTACATCTCGGAGTATCGGCACCATCAGGCCGCGTTCGGAAGATACGGCAATACCGATGTCGTAGTAGTCGTGATAAATAATGTCACTGCCCTCGACCGAGGCATTCACTACCGGAAATTTCTTCAGCGCTTCTACCGTGGCTTTTGCGAAAAATGACATGAAGCCGAGTCGTACCTCGTGCTCTTTCTCGAAGGAATCCTTGTATCGCTTACGCAAGGAAATAACCTTGGTCATGTCGACTTCGTTGAACGTCGTCAGCATGGCGGCATTGTGCTGAGCTTCTACCATGCGATCGGCAATGCGTGAACGTAAACGCGTCATTGGCACGCGTTGTTCATTTCTCGTCGATACGATAGTGCCTATCGCGACGGGCGGCGCCGGATCGCCAGGTGTCACGTTTTCATCTTCATGACTCTTCATATAATTCATGACATCGGCTTTGGTAATTCGACCGTCCTTGCCGGTGCCGACGACAATCGTCGCGTCAAGATCATGTTCGTCGAGCAAACGACGTACCGCAGGGCTTAATTTGTGAGCACTTTCGGCACTCTTTGCCGCCGCTGGTTCAGGCACTTCGGGCTGCGCCTCAGGTACCGGATCGGCTTCGGCATTGGCCACCGGTTGTGCGGCCGCACCCTCGCCCTCCAAAAGAATTGCCAGAACCTGGCCACTCGTAACCGTTGCTCCATCGGCAATCTTGATTTCCTGCAGGATGCCCGATGACGGCGCCGGCACTTCCAGCACGATCTTGTCTGTTTCCAGGTCGACGAGATTCTCATCCCGGGAGACGGCATCGCCTGCTTTCTTATGCCACGACACCAGTGTCGCGTCGCTGACCGACTCCGGCAATGGCGGAACTTTGATTTCGATGCTCATTCAGTTCTTCTTATTTGCATACCCGGCACCGGGTCCCGCTAATCGCGTGGGTGGCCCGCTACGCGGGCGGTCTCTGAGATTTACTCGCTTTTACCGCAATATCAAGGGCGGCTTCGACAAGCGCCTGTTGTTGCTGGAGATGTAACTTGAATATACCCGATGCCGGCGCCGCCGATTCTGTTCGGCCCGCATAGTACAGTTGTTGATCGTCACTCAGCGGGTTTTGCAGACGATGCCGAATCTGATACCAGGCGCCCTGATTCTGCGGTTCTTCCTGGCACCAGACAACATCGCTGGCGTTCGGGTAGCTTGCAATAATTCCGGCGTAGTCAACGACCGGAAACGGGTAGATCTGCTCGATACGAACGATGGCGACATCAGTCATCTTGTGTATTTGACGGGCCTCGACGAGATCGTAATAAACCTTGCCGCTGCAAAACACGATGCGGCGCGTCTTCTTCGCATCGATATCACTTCGATCAGGAATAATCAGTTGGAACGAGCCGGTCGACAAGGTACCGAGGTCCGATACCGACATTTTGTGACGCAGCAGGCTCTTCGGCGTCATGATGATCAGAGGCTTGCGATACGAACGCAGCATTTGCCTTCGCAACATGTGAAACATCTGCGCCGGCGTGGATGGTACACAGACCTGAATATTGTGTTCAGCACACAATTGCAGGAATCGCTCGAGTCGGGCAGACGAGTGCTCCGGGCCCTGCCCCTCGTAGCCGTGTGGCAGGAACAGCGTCAGGCCACACATGCGGCCCCATTTTGCTTCGCCGGAGCTGATGAACTGATCAATAACCACCTGGGCGCCATTGGCGAAATCGCCGAACTGGCCTTCCCAGATCACCAGCGTGTTTGGTTCAGTGGTCGCATAGCCATACTCGAAGGCCATGACGGCTTCTTCGGATAACAGGGAATCGATCACCCTGAATGCTGCGGGCCTGTCGACGATGTGCTCGAGTGGAATGTATTCCTGCCGGTTTGCCTGATTGTGGAATACCGCGTGCCGGTGAAAGAAGGTGCCGCGGCCGCTGTCCTGACCAACGACACGACAATCGATGCCTTCCTTAATAAGGCTGGCGTAAGCCATGGTCTCGGCGAAACCCCAGTCCATGTCGACTTCACCTGCCGCCATTTTGATTCTTTCGCCGATGATTCTCTGCACCCTGCCGTGCGGCACGAAGCCGGCCGGCAAGTCAATAATCGCCTTGCCGAGTTCCGCGACCAGTGCGGGGCTGATCGTCGTATCAACCGGATCGTCCCAGTCACCTTGCAGATATGGATGCCAGTCGACCGTAAATTCATCACCGATCATACCGAGCGCTGACTTCGGAACGGGTTCTCCGCGGTCGAGGCGCTCTCGGTAGTCTTCCTTCAACTGGCTCACGCCAGCAGCGTCCGTCAGTCCCGCGCTGATGAGCTGCTCCGCATATAGTTCCCGCGTCGTCTTATGATTGCGAATCTGCGCATACATGACGGGCTGCGTTGCAGCCGGCTCATCCGCTTCATTGTGTCCATGGCGTCGATAACAAACGAGATCGATGACCACGTCTTTCTTGAATTTCTGTCTGTATTCCAGCGCAAGTCGCGTTACAAAAATCGCAGCCTCGGGATCATCGCCGTTTACGTGAAAGACCGGCGCTTCGATCATTTTGGCAACATCGCTGCAATACGGTGTCGATCGGGCGTCCGACGGTCGACTAGTTGTAAATCCAATTTGATTGTTGACGACGATATGAATCGTGCCGCCAGTACGGAAGCCGTTTGTCTGAGACATCTGAAATGTCTCGGTAACGACACCCTGGGCGGAAAACGCGGCATCACCGTGTATGAGTACCGGTATGACTTCCTGCCGCTCCAGGTCGCCGCGACGCTGCTGGCGCGCTCGCACAGAGCCCTCGACGACCGGATCGACAATTTCGAGGTGTGACGGGTTGAAGGCGAGCACGATGTGCACATTGCCACCGGGCGTCTTCATGTCCGCGGAAAATCCCATGTGGTATTTGACGTCGCCCGAACCTTTGACTTCGTCGAGATCGATATTGCCCTCGAACTCTTCAAACAATTCCTCCGGAGACTTGCCCAATACGTTGACCAATACATTGACCCGGCCGCGATGTGCCATGCCGATGACCAGCTCACGGACCCCCCCTTTGCCACCCTGTTGAATGAGATCATCCAGCATGGGTATCAGACTCTCACCGCCTTCCAGGGAAAAGCGCTTCTGACCGACAAAGCGTGTGTGCAGATAACGTTCCA
>CAYLSX010000050.1:0-14137 GCA_964386685.1 uncultured Woeseiaceae bacterium
TGGTGCACGGTTTGCGTGCCCTCATAGGTGATGACGCTCTCGAGATTAAGCATGTGGCGGATCGGCACATACTCGGCGCTGATGCCGCTGCCGCCCAGCATGTCGCGCGCGTCACGGGCGATGTCCAGCGCCGCACGTACGTTATTCCACTTGGCGAGGGATACCTGCGTGGGGCTCAATCGGCCCTCATCCTTGATTCTTCCCAGGCGGAGAGACAAAAGTTGCGCAGTCGTGATGCGCCTGGCCATATCAGCGAGTCGTTCCTGTATAGCCTGGTTGTGTGACAGGGGTTTGTCGAAAAGCACTCGATCCTGCGTGAAATTGATAACCTCGTTCAGGCAAGCCTGCGCTGCGCCGATCACGCCCCAGGTGATCCCGTAACGGGCCTGGGTCAGGCAGCTAAGCGGACCGCGCAAGCCGGTGACACCTGGTAACACATTCGCGTCGGGTATACGCACGTTGTCGAAAAACAAGGCGGAGGTGACCGACGCCCTGAGAGAAAACTTATTTTCGATTTCCTGGGCCGTAAAACCCGGCATGTCCTTTTCGACGATAAATCCGCGAACGCCATCCTTCGTCATCGCCCACACGACGGCCGCATCAGCGATATTGCCGTTCGTAATCCACATTTTGGATCCATTGAGAATCCAGTCATCGCCGTCCCGTTTGGCGTGCGTTTTCATATTGCTTGGATCGGAACCGCCCTGCGCCTCCGTGAGACCGAAGCAGCCTATCGCCTCGCCGCGCGCCATCGCCGGGAGCCAACGATTCTTTTGCTCGTCAGAGCCGTAGGCATGAATCGGAAACATGACGAGACTGCTTTGCACCGATACGAAGCTTCTTATGCCGCTGTCGCCGCGCTCGAGCTCCTGGCAGATCAGCCCATAGCAGACGCTGTTGAGCCCGGCACAGTTGTATCCGTCAATAGAACTTCCGAGCAAGCCTAGCTCGGCAATCTGCGGGACGAGATCTTTCGGGAAATAATGTTGCTCGAAGGCATCCCGGATAACGGGGATGACCTTGTCATCGACAAATCTGGCGACCGATGACTGCACCATCCTCTCTTCGTCCGATAACTCTGAACTAACATCGAACAGGTCCAACGGATCCAGCTGCGCTTTTGCAGGCTTGACGCTGTCAATAGGTTTGGTGCTTGCCACTAGGTTCCCTCGATGCAGGTGCCGATCAATGCGACCCACAATTCTAACGGATTTCTGGGGACGGACCCCTGTTTTCCATCAGCCCGGGAAGCAAAGATTAGCGTGCGCGAAGCGGGGTCCGTCCCCGCGTTTCAGTAAGGTATACCGAGTCGCCGGTAAAGAACCGACAACAACCAAACGGGAGCGATCATCATTAGCTGGACATCCTGCAAGACGGCCCCGATTCCTCCTTTCGCCTTTCGGCCAAGCCAAAGCCCGATTACTGCGCCACCAGCTAGCCCTGAGGACACCCAGATGAGTGGGTATTGGGAAACGCTTAACCATGATGCGAGTGCAGCCACCCCGAACAGGAACGGCAACATTCCGATCGCTAAGGATACGGAAATAATGAAGTAGTAGACGACCGTCGACATAAGAAACGCGCTGCCCCAATTGAGGAATGGCGAAATATTGATGAACGCTTGCGGAACGGGCAAGGACCACAGCAAGCCGACAGTGCCAACGACGAGCAGCGGAACGGCAAGCCAGTACAACCCGGCGTTGTCGACGTCGTCGTGGGTCTCACCGTAATCAATCAACCATTTATCCGTTTCCGACACTCGCCCTTCCCCTCATTCCTGACCGCCGCATTCTACACGCCACACGTTTTGGACATTCGCCGGGCAAAAAAAACCCGGCCTGATCGGGGATCGGGCCGGGTTTTTGCGACTTTTTGGCGAGAAATCAGGCGGACATATGTTTCTGAAGCTTTTTGATCGCGTTGCCCTCAATTTGCCTGATGCGCTCGGCCGATATGCCGTACTGATCGGCAAGCTGATGCAGGGTCTGCTTCTCTTCGGCCAGCCAGCGGGTTTCCAGAATATGCCGGCTACGGTCGTCGAGCGTCGTCAACGCTTCTCTCATGCGCGTCGTCGCGTCGTTATGAAAATCGACCTTTTCGACCAGCACTGCAGGATCGGAATCCGGGCTTGGCAGATAGGCTGCCGGCGAAAAGACGCGATCATCGTCTTTGGGATCGGGACCGGGATCGAAAACAGCGTCGCGCGACGAAAGCCTGCGTTCCATTTCAGTGACCTCGGCCGGGCTTACGCCCAGGTCCTTGGCGACTGCCTGTGTCTCTGCGTGAGATAACCAGGCAAGGCTTTTCTTGGCCTTGCGCAGATTGAAGAATAACTTTCGCTGCGCCTTGGTCGTGGCCACTTTGACGATGCGCCAGTTTTTCAGCACAAACTCATGAATTTCAGCGCGGATCCAGTGCACGGCGAATGAAACCAGGCGAACACCAAAATCCGGATCAAATCGTTTGACGGCCTTCATGAGCCCGACGTTGCCTTCCTGAATCAAATCGTTCAGCGGCAAGCCATAACCCTGATACCCCTTCGCGATGTGGACGACAAAACGAAGATGCGCCATGACGAGGTCACGGGCAGCATCGAGATCTTCCTCTTCGCGGAATGTACGGGACAGGGCCTGCTCATCTTCCTTGGTCAGTACCGGGATTGCGCCGACTGCCTGAATGTATGCATTGAGGCTGCCGACCGGACCGGCGATGGACAGGTCATGATTCATGGTTGCAATGGCCGTAGTCATCAGATTTGTGGTCCTCCTGTTTGGACGTGAATTTTAGCACTCAACGCCTTAGAGTGCTAACAACAAGGATTAGTTCCCTGGAGGGCAGGCCTGGAGCGCCTTTGTAATCAACAAGATAGGGGGAATTGAGGTAGCAGGATTAAGTTAAATCCAGCCCGCGGGCAAACAATTACCTGGGCTCGATTCTGCGCATATGCCGGGCAGCGGCGAGCCAGGATCCGGCCAGTCCGAGCAGGATACCGATGCCCACGATAACGAGGCTCTCGGCCAGATCGAGATCGAGTACGGTGAATCCGCTGTTGTACAACCCGGCCAGACGCCGGACCGGATCCTCAAGCGCATAGAGCCCGTATCCAACCAGCGCCAGGGCAAGCAGACCTCCACCCAGCCCGTACCAGAGACCGGAGTACAGAAACGGGCGCCGCACGAATGCGTTGCTGGCGCCAATGAGTTTCGTAACTTCGATTTCCTCGCGGCGGTTTTGAATGTCGAGCCGAATCGTATTGCCGATGATCACAACGATGGCCACGCCGAGCAGCCCGGCGCCGATGGCAATGGCGCGACGCAATATGTCGAGTATCGCGTGAAAGCGCTGCACCCATTCGGTATCGATCTGGACGAGATCAGACTCAGGCAGGTTACCGAGTTCCTCGTGCAGGAGAATCATCGATTGTTCCGTATTTGCGCCACTCGGCCGGACCACGAGCGTGTGCGGCAGCGGGTTGTTTTTCAGATGATCGAGGGCAGTGCCGAATCCTGATGCCGACTTGAATTCATCAAGCGCCTCTTGTGCCGAAATGAGGGTTACATGAGCAACGTCGGCACGTTGTTCAATCAAACCGGCGAGTCGCTTCGCATCATTTAATGCCACATTGCTTTTCAGGTAGACCGAGAAATCGAGCGCGTGCTCCCAGTTGTTGCTGATCAACTGGGCGTTCTTGATAACAAGATGCATGGACGCGGGAAGTGCCAGCGTTACGGCGATAACAAGCACGGTCAGAAGGCTAGCAAAAGGCTGGCGCGCGAGGCGGCCCAGAGCACCAACACAGGTGCTTACATGAAGCAGAAACCAACTGGAGACGGGTCCGGCGGATCGTCCCGCGGGAAGGGGTTCGTGACTTATAGCCACTGATCGTCACCGGGAGGTCGGTCTTCGCTCTCGAAGTAATCGGCAACTTCGTCACGCTCCTCTTCGACTTTCAGGGCACCGTTTTCCAGCGGAATGCGGCGACATCCGAGTTGATCGATGAGCGCAAGGTCATGGCTTGCAATGAGCAAGGTAACGCCGACCTCGTTGAAGCGTCGGAAAATGCGCATGACTTCAAGGGAAAGATCCGGATCGAGATTGCCTGTCGGCTCATCCGCGATCAGGACTTTGGGCCGGCTGACAATGGCGCGCGCAATTCCGACCCGCTGTTGCTCACCGGCGGACAGGGTCTCGGGCCGCTGCCTTTCCTTCTCGAGCAGACCGACCTGGTCGAGGGCGGCACGGACACGCCGTGCGGCGTCACGGTGTCCGATGCCGGAAATGACCAGTGGCAGAGCAACGTTGTCGAATACAGGGCGGTCGTACAATAGTTTGTGATCCTGGAAGACCATGCCCATTTCGCGCCGGTACGCAGGGATCTTTCTCCTGGATACGTGCCCGGTATTTTGTCCGTCGACGATGACCTGGCCGCTTGTTGGCCTTTCAATTAAAGCGATCAGCCGAAGAAGTGTGCTCTTGCCGGCGCCGGAATGGCCGGTAATGAAAACCATTTCGCCTTTATCGACGCTCATGGACAGGCCCTTCAGCGCTTCCTGACCGCCAGGGAATCTTTTCGTAACGTCTTCGATTCGAATCACGACAAATCGGCCCTACAAAGTACGCTCGGTTTGTAACAAGGCATCGACATACTCTCCCGCACTGAAGGGCTGCATGTCTTCTGCGGCTTCGCCAATACCGATGAATCGAACCGGTACGCCAAGTTTGCCGGCAACAGAGAGCAGAATACCGCCCTTTGCGCTGCCGTCCAGCTTGGTGACTACGATTCCGGTCAGTCCGAGCACTTCGTGAAACTTGCTCGCCTGTACCAACGCATTCTGGCCCTGGCTCGCATCCAGTACGAGCATGATTTCCTGGGGTGCGGCTGCGTCATGTCGTGACAAGACGCGTTTGATTTTTGAGAGCTCGTCCATCAGGCCCTTCTGATTCTGCAGCCGGCCGGCTGTGTCAGCGAGCAGGACATCGATATTTCTCGCTTTGGCGGCCTCGTATGCGTCGAACAGGACGGCGGCCGGGTCCGCCCCCGCCTGTTGCGCAATCACGGGTACCTCGTTCCGCTCACCCCAGGCCTGCAATTGCTCAACAGCGGCGGCGCGAAAAGTGTCGCCAGCTGCGAGCATGAGACTATATCCCTCCTGCTTCAGCCGCTTCGCAAGCTTGCCAATGGTCGTCGTTTTTCCGGCGCCATTCACGCCGACCATGAGGATTACGAAAGGTCTCGAGCTTTCGGGGATGACGAGCGGTTCCTGCACCAACTCCAGAATCTCGGTCATCGACTGACGCAATCCCTTTGTCAATGCATCGATGTTCTTCAGCTCTTTACGGACCAGGCGTTTTTGCAGCTTGCCGATAATCTCTTCAGCTGTCTCGACACCTACGTCGGCCATGACGAGCTGGGCTTCGAGATCTTCGAGTACATCCTCATCGATTTTGCCGCCGGGCGCGAGATTGGCGAGATCGTAGCTTAGCCAGGAATCCCCGCTATTGAGACGGGCACGCAGCCGCTTGAGAAATCCCGATGTGTTTTCCGAGTTGTGCACCGTTAATATTCGCGCTTCAGGCTTTATATGCGAAGGAAAGATGGCGAGAGTTAAACGTCCAGACAACACGCCGCCCGGACGGCTGCGTATTGTAGCGGGAAAATGGCGCAGTCGTCTGTTGCAGATAATCGATGAACCGGAATTGCGGCCCACGTCCGAGCGGATCCGCGAGACGCTGTTCAATTGGCTGCGACCGGTAACCGAGGGTGCACGCTGCCTGGATCTGTTCGCCGGGACCGGAGCGCTTGGTATCGAGGCCCTGTCACGTGGCGCCGCACACATCGTGTTTGTCGAAAAGTCCGCCAAACTGGCAGCCGCGATTCGAAAGAACCTTGACGATCTGGATGCAACGAATACAGACGTCGTTCAGCGGGACGCCATCGGCTACCTGAGAAGCGCTGACCCTCAGCCTTTCGACATTGTATTTCTCGACCCGCCGTTCGATTCTGAGATGCTTGCCGAGGCTTGTCAGATGCTGCAGGAAAACGGCTGGCTGGCGGCGAAGGCAAACATCTATCTGGAGCGCGGAAAAGACCGCGACCGGCCGGCGCTTCCTGAGGATTGGGCCATAACTCACGAGAAAGTTGCCGGGAAAGTAAGCTATTCTCTGGCGAGAACAGGAACACCGACCTGAAGGAGCGACGAGATGGCTGCCTCTGCAATGTATCCAGGTACCTTTGATCCGATAACGCTCGGGCACGAAGATCTGGTACGGCGTGCAACCCGTTTGTTCGACAAGGTGATCGTCGCGATCGCAGCCAATCCCAGCAAAGAACCGATGTTTTCTCTGGATGAACGGGTCGAACTGGCGAGGACAGTGCTGGCCGATATGGATAGCGTCGAGGTGATGGGCTACTCGGGGCTGACCGTTGATTTTGCGAGGGACAACGGTTTGCAGGCTATCGTCAGGGGACTGCGGGCTATTTCCGACTTCGAATACGAGTTTCAACTAGCCAACATGAATCGTCACCTGAATGAAGAAGTCGAATCCGTATTCCTGACGCCCGCTGAAACCTACACTTACATCTCGTCGAGCCTCGTTCGCGAGATTTGCAGCATGGGCGGGGATATATCCGAGTTCGTGTCACCCAAGGTCAAGGATGCACTGATGGAGCGCTGCGGCCAGTAATTATTTCTGGCAGTTCTTGCAGTAATAGGTCGAGCGTTGACCCTGCACAATCGCCGAGACCGGCCGCTTGCAACGCAGACACGGTTCACCATCACGGCCGTACACTTCGAGCTGTTGCTGAAAGTTGCCGGGTTCGCCATCGCCCCCATAAAAATCGCGCAATGTCGTGCCACCGGCGTCTATCGCGCTACCCAATACGGTCTTAATCGCATCGGCCAGAGTTTCCATGCGATGCAGTGCAATGCGCCCTGCCTGACGTTTGGGGTGAATCGCCGCGACGAACAAGGACTCGCTGGAGTAGATATTGCCAACGCCAACGACGACGGATGCATTCATCAAAAATTGTTTGATGCTGACTCGTCGGCCCCGAGCAACCTCTCGCAGATACTCCCCACTAAATTCCTCGTCGAGCGGCTCCGGGCCGAGATCTCGCAACAAGGGATGCTGGTACGGGTCATCGGACCACAAAAGGGAACCGAAGCGTCTCGGATCCCGGAAGCGCAACGCTTTACCGCTGGCAAATTCGATATCTACGTGGTCATGCACGCCGGCCGGGGTGCCGGAATCAATTATGCGCAAACTGCCCGACATACCGAGATGCAACAGGGCTGTGCCGGCGTCAGTGCCAATCAACAGGTATTTGGCGCGCCGCGTGAGCGAGCGAATTTTTTGCCCGGGCAGCACCTGCTCGATCTCACGAGCGACGGGCCAGCGAAGATTTCGCTGACGCACGACGACTCTGCTCACATCCTGGCCCTGGATCCAGGGTGCGATGCCTCTTCTGCTCGTTTCCACTTCAGGTAATTCAGGCATGCATGGCTATCTAATGTGACGGGCGGCACACTATTGTGTCACCAACGCCAACTTGAAACAGTGGCAAAAGCGCCCATTATTCGACGAATCTCGCCTCGCACTGCCAATGCAAACATCAATTTTCAAAATTCGTGATGTTGTCCTTGGAGACAGTCAAGGCATTGGCTATAGTAAAGAACATTGCTTCAATTGGTGAATATTCGAATGGAATACCTGTACGGCCTGCTTGACCTCTCCTTCTGGGGATACGTTTTAGCGACCTTCATCATGATCCAGATTACGATGATGTCGGTTACCCTTTACCTTCACCGCGACCAGGCCCACAGAGCCCTGGACCTGCATCCCGCACTGCGACACTTCTTTCGATTCTGGGTTTTCTGCACATCCGGAATGCTGACCAAAGAGTGGGTTGCGATTCATCGCAAGCATCACGCATATTGCGAAACATCCGATGATCCGCACAGTCCGGTCATCTACGGTATTAAAAAGGTATTGCTCGAGGGTGCGGAACTCTATCGTGCGGAAAAGAACAATCCCGAGACGCTGGAAAAATTTGGACGCGGCACACCGGATGACTGGATCGAACGGAATTTCTATCTACGATTTCCATATAGCGGAATCGTGCTAATGGTCCTGGTGGACCTGCTTTTGTTCGGTGTTCCCGGCATCATTATTATTGCAGTCCAGATGATGACGGTGCCTGTCCTTGCTGCCGGGGTCATCAACGGGCTCGGTCACCACAGCGGATACAGGAATTTCGAATGCGACGACGCGGCGACCAATATTGTGCCGTGGGGCCTCCTGATCGGCGGCGAGGAGCTTCACAACAATCACCACGCCTTCCCCACATCGGCAAAGTTCTCCGTACGTCGTTGGGAGTTCGACATCGGCTGGCTGTATATCCGCCTGTTTGAGACCTTCGGTCTGGCCAAAGTGAAAAAAGTTGCGCCACGACCGATGCTGCAGTCGCCGCCCAGCCCGCAAGCCGATGTTGAAAATCTACGCGCCATAATTGTCAATCGCATGCATGTATTGCGGGACTACACGAAACAGGTAACGCTTCCAGTCTTCAAGACAGAGAAAGCGATTGCGGCTGGCGATGCAGCGTTCAAGAAGGCCAAGAAACTGTTTGTCCGTCAACCGAAGCTTCTGGACGAAAAGGCGAAACACCGACTGAGCGAAATTCTTTCGAACAACGCCGCACTCGAGACCGTTTATGAGTTTCGTGAGAGGCTTCGTGAGCTTTGGAGTGGCGCCAACGTTAGTAACGAAAAACTGCTTGCACAACTGAAAGAGTGGTGTGTCGAAGCAGAAGCCAGTGGCATAAAAGTGCTGGAGGAGTTCGCGGCCAGATTACGGTCCTATCAAATGGCGCCGGCGTGAGAGGATTGAGATGAAAAAAAACCCGCCTTTCGGCGGGTTTTTCTATTTGATCTTGGCTTCCTTATAGGTCACATGCTTCCGTGCTCTGGGATCGTATTTCTTGGTTTCCATCTTTTCGGGATGGAGCCGCTTGTTTTTGGTTGTTGTATAGAAGTGTCCGGTACCGGCACTCGAAACAAGTCTGATTTTTTCTCGCATGAGCTAATCCTCGGGCGCTTAGTTGCGCTTGCCCTGAGCCTTAATATCCGCCAGGACCTTTTCGATGCCGTGCTTGTCGATGATCCGCAGGCCTTTGTGTGACACGCGCAGCCGAACATAACGCTTCTCTGACTCCAGCCAGAATCGCTTGTATTGCAGGTTCGGTAAGAACCGGCGACGAGTTTTATTGTGGGCATGAGAAACGTTGTTGCCGCTTTGCGGTCGCTTCCCGGTGACCTGACAGACCTTGGACATGCTATAAGTCTCTGATTTTATAAACGTTGCCCACGACAGGCGGGGCAGAGAGCGGGACTTTATACCAGCCTGGGAGCCGCTTTACAAGATGCCTCTGCTGGCGAGGGAAGTGCTTACGCCGTCGCCGATGATGAGGTGATCCAGCAGTCGGATATCGACAAGTTCGAGCGCGGCTTTAATGCGCCTGGTTATTCTTTCATCGGCCTGGCTCGGCTCGGCGACACCAGACGGATGATTGTGGGCGAGGATAATCGCGGCCGCGTTGACTGCCAGGGACTGCTTGACGACCTCTCGTGGATAGACGCTGGTTCCGTCTATGGTGCCGCGAAACAGTTCCTCAAAATGGATAATCCGGTGCCTGTTGTCGAGATACAGGCAGCAGAACAACTCGTGCGGCAGGTCCCTGAGCCTCGCGGTCAGAAACGCCTCGGTATCTGCCGGGCTACGGATCGCCTCGCCCATGGGCAACGTTGACTCGAAATACCGTCTGGCGAGTTCCGGAAGCGCCCGGAGAGTGGCGAGTCTTGATGCGCCGATACCGTATTCGAGTGAGAGTTGCTCGTCCCGCGCTTGTAACAGACCGCGCAGGCCACCAAAGCGGACCAGCAATCTGCTGGCAATCTTGATGGCCGAAATCGCGCTGCTGCCGCTGCGCAAGAAGACTGCCAGCAATTCAGCCTCCGACAGATTTGCTGCTGCCTGCTTTCCCTTCGTGTTCGTCACGGACGCTCCCTGTCCCATGAAAACGTTGAGGCTAGATTGGTGTCCGGGTTAGTGGATGGCAACCTACAAAAACGGTCTAAGGAGACCTATTTGCTGGCAATGCCACCTCCGGAAGGGCTAAGCTCGCGCTATGCATGAGCAGAACATCATCCTCGGTGTCACGGGCGGAATCGCCGCGTACAAGGCCCCGGAGCTCGTACGGCGACTCCGTGAGCGCGGTGCCGCCGTGCAGGTAGTGATGACCGATTCGGCCAGGCAATTCGTGACCGAAACGTCCCTGCAGGCCGTTTCCGGCCAGCCGGTACGCCAAAACCTGTGGGATAAGGAAGCCGAAGCGGCCATGGGGCATATCGAGCTTGCACGGTGGGCGGATCTGGTGCTTATTGCTCCGGCCACTGCGGAGTTTATGGCCCGGCTCGCGGCAGGTGCAGCGCCCGATCTGCTGACAACGCTGTGTCTCGCAAGCAAGGCACCCATCGTTCTTGCGCCCGCGATGAATCACGTCATGTGGGCCAAGCCGGCGGTGCAGGCGAATCGCGCGCTTCTCGAAGAACGCGGCGTCCGCCTGCTCGGTCCGGAGGATGGCGATCAGGCCTGTGGCGAAACCGGCGTGGGCCGAATGATGAATCCGGATGACATCGCGACAGCCATACAGCCAGTAGCTTCCGGGCCGCTACTGGGAAAAACCGTCATGGTGACCGCCGGGCCAACCCGTGAAGCAATCGATCCGGTTCGCTACATCACGAACCGCAGCTCCGGGAAAATGGCTTACGCGATAGCCCAAGCTGCAAGAGATGCCGGTGCAAAGGTCATTCTGATTTCCGGACCTGTCAATCTGGACGAACCGTCCGGCGTCAAAGTTGTGAGCATTACAACTGCGGAGCAGATGTTTGCGGCAACGCACGAGCACATTCAGGGCGTCGACATATTCGTAGCTGCCGCCGCCGTATCCGACTACCGGCCAGAGACTGAAGCGCAGAACAAGATCAAGAAGGTCAAACCGACGATGCAGCTGAACCTCGTCAAGTCTCCGGATACGCTGGCGTCAGTCGCAAAAATGGCTGATGGGCCGTTTACGGTCGGCTTCGCGGCGGAGACCGAGCAGCTACGCAAATACGCGCTCGGCAAGCTCGACAGCAAAAATCTCGACATGATCATCGCGAACAAAGTCGGGGTCGATCGCGGCTTCGATAGCGATGTGAATACGGTGGAGGTGTACTGGCGCGGTGGAGAACAGATTTTTCCAACGGCGGCCAAATCCGAGCTTGCGGAGGACCTGATCCGCCTGATCGCAGATCGATACGATGTGGCCGAGACTGATAAGAGCGACGACAAATGGCCGCGCGCCGTACGGGATTAACGAGCGAAATCATTGCGAGCGATTGAACTGAAGATTCTGGATTCCCGTCTCGGGGACTCCATAGAGCTGCCGAACTACGCGACCGACGGTTCTGCCGGTCTCGATATGCGTGCCTGTATCGACGACGCGCTGACTGTAATCCCCGGGGATACGGTGCTGGTCCCCACCGGTCTTGCGATTCACATCGGTGACAGCGCCCTGGCAGCCGTGCTGCTTCCACGGTCCGGGCTTGGCCACAAGCATGGGCTGGTGCTGGGCAACCTGACCGGCCTGATCGATTCAGACTATCAGGGACAAATCTTCATTTCGTGCTGGAACAGGGGCAGTAAGACCTACGAGATCAAGCCGGGTGAACGCATCGCACAAATGGTGTTCGTGCCGGTTGAGCAGGTCCGGTTCGTGGTTGTTGAGGAATTTGAGATCAGCGACCGCGGTGACGGCGGGTTCGGCCATTCAGGGACTGGATAGTCTGGACTGTTTGTTTATGCCCTTCAGAGACCTGAAGCGGTTGATGTCGCCATCGAAACGCTCGATGATATTTTTCTCATCATCGCGAAAACGCGCCAGGTTAGCCTGATGGCGCCTGATCGTTGCCTTGGTGACGAGAATGTCTTCGGCCAGCTCCGGATCGATCATCTGTGCTTCCGGATCTTCGCTATACGGCCGGAAATTTGATGCCTCTTCACGTAACGTCGCCATGCGGCGCATCATGTTTCGCAGATAGAGTTCCGTGACTCGAGATTGCGCCTGGAACAATTCGATACGCCTGTCCCGATGCATGATGATTTCGTCAACTGACAGGTAGGTGGCGAGAAGCGCCTGATCCTGGCGACGCTGCAACTTCTCCAATCGTCGAACTTCGGCAACGCGATTTTCCTCGGCAATCTCTTCGGCCGTCTTTTTGCCGCGCACGACACCGACTCTCACGCCGTGACGGTTGAGTATCTGTTTCTCTGCATCTGCGTATTCCGGGGGCACGCTATCGCCGTAATGCACGACACCGGTATCGTCCACCCATCGGTACAATCTCTGGTGCTCGGAGGCGGCCGACGCCAGCGGGGCCAGAATAATTGATGCAGTTGCAACTAAAAGTAATCGCATAGGATGAAATATCACACAAAACGCAACGCCCAAGGAGGGACTAGTTCGCGTATTCAGAGCTTAGTAGTCATTCTACGTTCTGTAAACTTGTCGAAAATAACTACAAAAACAACAAGTTATAGTTCTATGCCGTATTTTTTCCTGTATTCTGTGACGGCTGTAAGGAACTCATTATATTCGTCGGATTCCTCGAGCATATCGATAAGATCCTCGAGTTGCACGATGCTGATTACCGGGATTCTTAGTGTCTGCTCAACTTCCTGAACAGCCGATCTGGAATCTCTGCCGAGTTCCTGCCGGTCGAGCGAAATTACAAGCCCGGCGGCATCTGCACCTGCGGAACTCACGATCTGCTGAGCCTCGCGTGCCGCTGTACCAGCGGTAATAACGTCATCGACGATGAGCACCCTGCCGCTCAGCGGTGCCCCGATTATGCTGCCCCCTTCACCGTGGGCCTTCGCCTCTTTTCGGTTGAAAGCATAAGGCACATCCAGATCGTGATGTTCGGCGAGTGCTGAGGCGGCAAGAACGGCAAGCGGGATGCCCTTGTATGCCGGGCCGAAAAGCATGTCGAATTCAATCTCGGAATCTGCGATCGCAGATGCATAATAGCGGCCGAGTTTTGCAGCGGCGTATCCGGTGTTGAACAGACCGGCATTAAAAAAGTACGGGCTTATGCGACCCGACTTGAGAGTAAATTCACCGAAACGCAGAACGCCGAGCTCGAGGGACAGTTCCAGAAATTCTCTTTTGTAAGCTCGCATTTTGTTGGACTGGGTCTCAGGTTCTGTATCATTGGTCGCCGCAGGGCCCGGCAGTATGCCATACCGATGCCGGTTCATATACGGGAGAAAACGTGTTTCGTGTTATCAGCCTGAATGCGAACGGCATACGTGCCGCAGCAAGAAAAGGATTTTTCGAATGGATGGATGAGCAGTCGCCGGATGTCGTCTGCATCCAGGAGACCAAGGCGCAGGTCCACCAGTTGACCGATCCCTGTTTTTCCCCGACTGGTTACCATTGTTTCTACGAGGATGCCGTCAAGAAAGGATATAGCGGCGTCGCCATCTATTCACGTCAGGAGCCCACCGAGGTCATTCGCGGCTTCGGCGAAAGGGAATTCGATGATGAGGGCCGTTATCTGGAAGTACGCCTGGGGAAGATGAGTGTCGTATCGGCATATCTGCCGTCCGGTTCGTCGAGCGACGAACGCCAGCAAGCGAAGTACCGGTTCCTTGACGCGTTCACGCCGCATCTCGAAAAATTACAGCAGCGAAACTCCGAGTACATACTGTGCGGCGACTGGAACATCGCCCATAAAGAGATCGACTTGAGAAACTGGAAGGCCAACCGCAAAAACTCCGGTTTTCTGCCCGAGGAACGGGAGTGGATGGACAAGGTCTTCGGCCCGGTGAACTACGTCGATGCATTTCGCGAGATTAATCCGGAGCCCGATCAATATACCTGGTGGTCGAATCGCGGCCGTGCCTGGGACAACAACGTCGGATGGAGACTCGACTATCAGGTTGTCACGCCAGGCCTGAGAGACAAGATCCTGAGTGCAGACATCTACAAGGAGCAGCGATTCTCGGACCATGCGCCTTTGACGATGGACTACGA
>CAYLSX010000051.1:0-4733 GCA_964386685.1 uncultured Woeseiaceae bacterium
GCCGGACCTCTCCGCTAGTGGCATTCAATTCCCTAATATTTCTCATCTTCTTTGCGATAGTACTCGGGCTGCACAGCCTGCCACTGCAGTGGCAGGCGAAGAAGACCAATCTACTGCTGGCCAGCTACATTTTCTACGCGGCATGGAACCCACCGTTCATCGTTCTCTTGTGGTTATCGACGCTGACCGACTGGTTTGCAGCGAGAAAGATCGCGGTCACTTCGGGTGGGGCGAAGCGCTTTTATCTGATCCTCAGTATCGCCGTTAATCTCGGGCTTCTCGGCTACTTCAAGTACGGCGGCTTTCTGGAAGCCAACTTTGCCGCTTTATTGGGGACCATGGGCGTCTCTTATGTCCCGTCCGGTGCCAACATCATTCTGCCGCTAGGCATATCGTTTTATACGTTTCAGTCGATGTCTTACAGCATCGACGTCTACCGGGACCGGATCAAGCCGCACCACTCGTTTCTCGACTTCGCGTTGTATGTCACCTTCTTTCCACAACTGGTTGCGGGTCCGATATTGCGCGCCGGATTTTTCCTGCAACAGCTCGCTAATGAAAACAAGCAGCGTGTCAATCAGATGGGTTGGGGTCTTGCCATTATCACGGTCGGCATGTTCGAGAAGGTCGTCCTTGCAGACGGCGCGCTCGCGCCGATCGTCGAGCGGGTCTACGGCGAGGCTTCGGCCGCGGGTGGTGTTGATGCCTGGATCGGTACGATGGCTTTCGCTGGCCAGATTTTCTTCGACTTCAATGGCTATTCGATGATTGCTGTCGGTCTCGGCAGGTGTCTCGGCTTCGAGCTACCGTGGAATTTCCTGTCGCCATATGGCGCGGTCGGGTTCTCGGACTTTTGGCGGCGCTGGCACATTACGCTATCGACCTGGCTGCGGGATTATCTGTATATCTCGCTGTCAGGCAATCGGGCCGGCGCGGCGCGCACGATCGTCAATCTGATGCTGACGATGTTGATTGGTGGTCTATGGCACGGTGCCTCGTGGCTGTTCGTGTTGTGGGGTGGTGTGCACGGCCTGTTTCTCGTCATTGAACGCGTTGCGAGGCAACTGTTCGAGAACTCGACGCTTGTCCGCACTGCCGGCATGCAATTCGTACTCGGCATCATGACCTGGTTGGCGGTCTGCCTGGCCTGGGTTTTATTCCGCGCCGAAGACCCGGCCTCGGCCGCGCATTTGTTGACGTCGATGCTCACATTCGGTTCTGGAGAAGAGCTTCTGGGCGGCAGCGAAGTCCTGACCGTCGTCGCTGTAATTGTTTCCCTGCTTGCAACGCATTGGTTCATGCGAGACCGGAGCTTCGAATCTGTGTTCAAAGGCCTTTCCTGGCCGGTCGTGGGGCTAATACTGGGCGCAATGTTGATAGCCATCGTGCTGTCACCGGGAGAAGAACGTGATTTCATTTACTTCGAGTTTTAGCAAATGATTTCCGGGCAAGGTCGGGTCAGGTGGTGGCCGGCCTGGGCGCTGGCACTCGCTTTAATGCTGGTGGCGGTCGGTGGCTGGGAAGTCTTGATCAGAAGCGCGGCGCTCGGTCCTGAATTCATGGATAACCGGGCACTGTGGGTGTCTACACGCCACAAGTTGAATACTTACGGCGCCAACGCTGTCGCGGTTCTTGGAGCATCACGCGTGCAGCGCGCGATTCACCCTGAGACCCTGGCACAGGAACTCGGCGGGCCAGTCGCCCACCTGGCGGTCGAGGGCACGTCCGCCATTCCGTTGCTGGAGGATCTGGCCGTCGATCCGCGCTTCAGGGGCACCGTTCTGTTTTCGGTGGCGCCCGCGTTCTCGTTCAATCGAACGCTTTCGAAGCTCGACGCAGGCGACCAGGCGGGCTGGGTGGCTTACTATCGCTCGCAGTCTCGCTCCAGGCGAATGGAGCACAGACTGCGTCTCGTAATACAGGGGCTATTCGCTTTCCGCTCACCCGAGGCAGCATTCACGCGTGTACTTGCCGACATGCTGTTGCGTGGCAAGCTGCCGGAAACGGACTTCAAAACCACCTTTGCCGACAGGTCCGTCAGCATCGACTATTCAAAGTTCAAGCGTACGGCCAACCCGCAGCGCATTGTCGATCTGTATCTCCAGATTACGGAAGCCTATGAAGCGGATGAGTTCGCTGACCTGATCAACTACGTATCCGCCGTGGTGACCATCCTCAAAGCCAAGAACTGCCGGGTCATTTTCCTGCGCCTGCCGTCAGGCGACATCGTGCGCGACCTCGAGAGACAAATGTTTCCACATGAGAGATTCTGGGGATACATGCAGGACAACATCGATGCCGAGTTCATTCACTTCGAAGACTATCCTGCACTCCGGGGCTATCTCAGCGTCGATGGCTCACACATCGCTTCCGAAAATTCGGCCGCATTCACAAGAGCATTGGCAAATGTCATTAAGCAATAGAAATGCAGGAACTAAAAAAAGGAAGACGCGCGCATTTCCGTACCCCTTTTTGGTGTAAATTGATGTTATGACGACTGCGGCACGTCAACGCTGGGTCAGATTACTGATTCGCATCGGTATCAGTGCCTTGTCGTTTGTCCTCTTTGCGATGCACGTTCAGGGCAGTCCCCGTTTCGAGATCATCGACCGGATCGAGAATTATCTTTATGACGTTCGCGTTGTACTGACGATGCCGGGCACGGTCGACGATCGTGTCGTTATCATCGATATCGATGAGGCGAGCCAGGCTGAGCTGGGTCAGTGGCCCTGGCCGCGAGATACGCTCGCGGACATCGTCGATAACCTGTTCGACGGCTACGGAATCACGGTGCTCGGTTTCGACGTGCTGTTTGCCGAAGCCGAGGAGACATCGGCGGAACGCGTCATCGCCGAATTCGAAGCTAGCGAGTTCGTCGAACATCCGGGGTTCAGTGAGCGACTGCAGCTTCTGCGGGAATCACTGGACAGCAATATCAGGTTCGCCGAATCGCTGATCGCCCGCGATGTTGTCACCGGTTTTGTATTCAAGGATTCATTGGCCGACAACGAACCGGAGACGACTGGCGCTGTTCCATCACCCGTCATTCAGTTCTCGCAGATCGCTGACGTCGATGTGCCGTTCGTCGAAGCAAAAGGATTCGCCGGCACCCTGCCCGCACTCCAGGAAAATGCTATATCCGGCGGTTTTTTCGATTCGCCGTTAATCGATTCGGATGGTGTGTTTCGGCGGGCACCCCTGGTACAGCGTTACGACGGCGATCTGTACGCGTCGCTCGCGCTCGCGGTAACGAGACTGGCGACGGGATCACCGCAGGTCGGCTTGTCTTTTGCCGAGAATCGCAGCGGCAAACTGCGCGGAGTTGATCTCGAGTATCTGCAACTCGGTGATCGGTCCATACCCGTCAGCGAGCAGGTAGCGGTATTCATCCCATTTCGTGGCAGGCAAGGCAGCTATCATTACGTATCGGCGAAGGATGTCCTTACAGGTAGCGCTCCGAGGGAAATACTCGAGGGCAAGATCGCGTTGCTGGGCGCGAGTGCCGCAGGACTGCTCGATCTTCGTTCAACACCGGTCGGACAGCGCTACATCGGAGTCGAGGCGCATGCGAATCTGATCTCCGGTCTCCTCGATGGAACGATTAAGCAGCAACCCGCCTATTCCGATGGGCTCGAACTCTCTCTGTTGTTGATCCTCGGTCTGCTAACGGCGCTGGTGCTTCCACGGCTCTCACCGATTACGGCGCTGCTGTTTGTTCTCGTGCTACTGGCGATCGCCATGGGCAGTAATCTCTGGATGTGGTCATCGCTAGGTCTTGTCGTGCCGATCGCATCGCTGCTTTGCTACACGCTGATCGCGTCGTTATTGCAGATCAACTACGGATTCTTCGTGGAGTCACGCAACAAGCGCCACCTGTCACGCATATTCGGCCAGTACATTCCGTCGGCGCTGGTGGAGGAACTGGATGAAAGTGGCGAGGAAGTATCGCTCGAAGGCGAGAGCAAGGAACTCTCGGTCCTGTTCTCCGATGTCCGTGGATTTACGACCATCTCGGAAGGCCTTGACGCCAAGGAACTGACGCGCCTGATGAATGAGTTTCTGACACCGATCACCAACGTGATCCAGAAAAACCGCGGCACGATCGACAAGTATATGGGCGATGCGGTAATGGCCTTTTGGGGCGCGCCCCTGGCTGATCCCGATCACGCCCGGCATGCGGTCTTGACGGGTTTCGAGATGATCAAGGCGGTGGAGGATCTCGGCGACTATTTCGAGTCTCAGGGTTGGCAGCCGATTGCAGTCGGCGTCGGCGTGGCGAGCGGTGAAATGAACGTCGGCAATATGGGTTCCGAGTTTCGCGTGGCTTATACCGTCATGGGAGATACGGTAAACCTCGGATCCAGGCTGGAGGGGCTCACCAAACATTACGGAGTCAACATGATCGTAAACGACGGTACGGTCAGGATGACGCCTGACGTCGTTTACCGCGAGCTGGATTTGGTCCGGGTCAAGGGCAAGCTTGAAGGGGTCGCGATCTACGAGCCGCTCGGCTTCAAATCTGACATAAGCGACAAGCAACAAGCCACGCTGGATGCGTTCAATGTCGCGCTACAGGCTTATCGCCGCCAGGACTGGGACACGGCCGAGCAATCATTGCGGAAGCTCAAGCAAACAGACGACCAGCTCCTATATAATGTGTACCTTGATCGCATCAGGCAGTTCAGGCAGGAACCGCTACCGGGGGATTGGGATGGGGTTTTCGAGCACCTCAC
>CAYLSX010000051.1:4833-13856 GCA_964386685.1 uncultured Woeseiaceae bacterium
AATGCCAAAGAACAAGCTTTGGGGAAAAACAAAGGGCATGTTCTGGATTTTGATGCTGTTGATCGGCGGCATCACCGGTATCGCGTCGGCGCAGGAATCAGACACGATCGAGGTCGCCGCGTCCGCGGCAACACAGCGGTTATTTTCGGAAGCCGAGGGCTTGCTGGAGCGGGGCCAAAGCCGGCGGGCGTACGATCTGCTGAGCCCGCACGAGATCGAACTTTCTGGTAATCCACTTTATGACTATCTGCTCGGCATAGCCGCGCTGGATTCCGGCGAAGTCAACGAAGCCATATTCGCGTTGCGGCGAGCGCTGTCGGTCGAGCCCGGTTTTTCCGGTGCAAGACTGGAGCTCGCGCGTGCCTACTACGAGGCGGGCAACATGGCCCTGGCGCGGCCCCTGTTTGCACGCTTGCTCGAACAAAACCCACCCCCTGCGGTTCGGGATGTGCTGGATCAGTACATCGCTGCGATCGACGCCAGACCACCGCCTCCGAGCACCAGATTCGTTCCCTATCTCGAATTGTTTGCCGGCAATGACAGCAATGCGAACGGTTCGACATCCAGTCAACAGTTTCTTGGCTTCACACTGAACCCGAATAACGTCGAGACCGACTCACCGTTTGTCGAACTCGGCGTAGGCTTCGACTGGTTTGTGCCGAGCAGTCCTCAATTCGGCTGGCGTGTCAGCGCAAGGGCGAGCCACAGGGATAACTCCGACGCGCCATTCGTCAACGCAACGATTGTTAGTGGCACGGGCGGATTCAACTGGCAACGCGGCGCTTTCTTCGGCAGCTTGTATGCAGACGGCTACTGGGGCGCGCGCGACGGAGAATCCAACGAAAACTATGTGGGCGCGGACTTACTGCTCGGCAGTCGCATGGGCGATAACTGGGATCTGAGTGTCAACTTACGCGCAGGCGCACAGCGTTTCGACCAGGCAATCGAGATACTGGATGTCGACCGACTGCTTTACACACTCGGCCTGAGGCGCAGATTCGAATCCGGTGGCTGGCTATCCTTGCAAGGGGTGGGTGGCGACGACTCCGAGAAACAATCGGGATCGCCGTACGGTAATTCAAAGGCGGGCGGTCGTCTGAGCTTCCTGGCGCCCATCGGCAGTTCCACCTATTTATACGCATCCGCAGGCAGCCTGACGATCGAATACGACGGGCTGTTCTTCGGGGCCGCACGCGAAGACGAGCAGAAGACATCGATGCTGCAAATTGAATTCCGCGACGTGCTGACTCGCGGACTATCGATTATTCCGCGCGTGCGTTACGTCGATAACGACTCCGATGTTCCACTTTACCAATACGACCGAACTGAACTAGGAATATTCTTCAGATGGACGCCGACAGGATGAACAAGCGGTCGATTTTCGTAAATGCGCTGTGGATTTTCTTGCTAACCGCAAACGCAGCATTTGCCGCCGATGCCGGGCAGGTGATTTTTGCGAAAGGTGAGGTTACGGCAGAGCGGCAACCGCCGGTTGAGCTTACGAAAGGTGATGCGGTATTAGTTAGTGACACGATATCTACAGGCGACGCTTCGCGGGCGCAGTTCCTCATGATAGACGGCGCAAAAATCGCGATGCGTCCGAACAGTCGCCTGCGCATCGAAGAGTATGCCTATCCCAGCGGTGAAGGCGCCGCGCCAGGCCAGGCAGTTGTAACGACGAGCGACGACCGCAGCGTGACGAGTCTATTGAAGGGCGGTTTCCGCACGATTACCGGCGCCATCGGAAAGGACACCGAAGACAGTTACGAAGTACGAACGCCGGTCGGCGTTCTCGGTATTCGAGGCACCAGTTTCGGCGTTCTCCTGTGTAGCGGCGATTGCGGTTATCCAGCAGGCACCAGCGGGCCGCCAATCGAGGACGGCCTGTACATCGGTGTAACCGGGGGCGTCGTTTTCTTCCGCAACGAGTTCGGAGAAATCGAGATCAAAGCCGGCGAGTTCGTGTTTATTCCGCTTGTGGATCGACGCCCGCGGCGTTTGCAGACACCGCCCGCTCTGTTGCTTGACGATCAGGATTTGCGATTCGATCCGGACGGAAGTGCAGCGACTGCGCCACCTGACGATGACCCGCCCCGTCCACCGGGTGATGATGATCCTGGCCGACCGCCCGGTGCCGATGGCTCAGCCGTGCCCCCAACGGACCCGGATGGTTCAGGAACCGGCTTCAACGCCAGGTTCAGCATCCGGCGCGTTCCCGAGTCGAGTTCCGCGCAGCCCCAGGGTACAGACCAGGGTGACGGCAGCGAGACTACGCCGGAACAGCCGATCATCGGTACTGACCCCGACGGCACGCCCGTTGATATAACGCCGGGCGATGTGCAGCCGGGTGGCAACCGGACGATCAGTTATTCGACGGGCCCGCTTGGTGCCGCCGATACTTTCTTTAGCGGCGTACAGGACAATTTGCCGGGCGAGTATCAACTCGATACCGGTAACAACGTCACCGGATTCTTCGGTCCGTATCCGGGGCGCGCCGCCAGCGATCCCGCATCCATCGACATCGGAACGTCATCCCTTGTCGAATCCGGTTTCGACTCCGCCACAGTGTTGCGCTGGGGCCGATGGTCTGGCGGCACAGCGAACATCATGCTGATGGACGGTACCAACGCGAGCCAGGACCTGAGCAACCAAAGCCTGCACTGGATCAGCGGGCCGGAGTCCGCTGCAGCGCCCGTCATGCCAATAACCGGCACCGCGAACTACACGCTGATCGGCAACACATCGCCGACGGACAATCTCGGCAACGTCGGCGTACTGGGTAACGCGTCGTTCACGGCCGATTTCATCACCCAGACCGTGAACAGCATGGTTGCTCTCGATATCGCCGGTGCGAACTGGACTGCCACGGGCAACGGAACTATTGGCGCGATGGCGGGGCTGCCCGCGCATCTGTTCAGCGGCATATACAACAACGTCGCAATAACGGGGCCCATGGGCACGATCATCGGCACCGGTGTGTTCAGCGGATTCTTCAGCGAGCCGGGACCGACATCCGACCCTACTTTCCCGGGCGGCGTCGGAATGACGTATTCACTGTCCGACCCGCAGAGCGGAACGGCAGTGTCTGGCGCATTGGCATTCGGCAACCCTTAAAAATCGGAATCGAACCGCGCAGCCTATGAGTTTTGAGCTGGTCATCGTCGGAGGGGGACCAGCGGGCCTGAGTGCCGCTGCCCGCGCCCAGCAAATGGGGCAGTCCTATGTCCTGCTTGAAGCCAGCCCCGCTCACGCAAACACCATTCAGCGATATCAGAAAGGCAAGCACGTCATGGCCGAACCCGGCGTCGTGCCGCTGCGAAGCGATCTCAATTTTTCAGCCGGCACGCGTGAGGCAGTGCTGGGCACATGGCAACAGGGGCTCGACGAGCTCGGCGTCAATATCCGCCACGACGCCGAGGTCAAGTCGATCAGCGGCGCGCGACCCGAATTCGAACTCGTGCTCAGTAATGGAGAGACGATAAGCGCTGCGTCGATCGTTCTCGCAATCGGCTTGCAGGGAAATCCGAGGCTTCTGGGTGTGCCGGGCGAGGATGCGGGGATCGTGCAGTACACGTTGGACGATCCCGATGAATATCAGGGCGAGACGATTGTAGTCGTAGGAGCCGGTGACGCGGCTATCGAGAACGCCGTGGCGCTTGCGAAAAACAACACCGTCGTAATCGTCAATCGTCGCGACGAGTTTGCGCGTGTCAAGGATGGCAACCTCGCGCTCATCACTCGAGCGATTGACGATGGCGCGATCAACTGCTTTTACAATACCAGCGTCGCCGCGGTGGAATCGGGCAACGGTGCAGGTGGCGCCATTGTCCTGAATACCGAAACCGGTCAGACGAGCGTGCCCTGCCAGCGCATCATTGCAAGAATCGGCGCGATACCGCCGCGTAAATTCGTAGAGTCCTGCGGCATCGCGTTCCCTGGCGACGACCCAACGACATTGCCGGAGTTATCAGCCCGCTACGAATCGAACGTGGCCGGCCTGCACGTCATTGGTGCGCTTGGCGGTTATCCCCTGATCAAGCAGGCGATGAACCAGGGCTACGAAGTGGTCGAATACATTGCAGGCAACGACATCGTGCCCGCCGATCACGGCATTCTCGAGAGTAAGTTCCAGAGTCTGCCATTCGACTTCGATGTCGATGAGACACTCGGACTGATCCGCGACAGGATTCCCCTGTTTGCTAACGTAAACGGCCTGGTCCTCCGGGAACTGGTACTCGCGAGCGAATTGCTGACGCCGCAGGACAACGACGTCATTTTCGAGAAAAACGACTACACGAACTCGTTTATTACGATTATCGAAGGCGAAGTTGACGTCGAAGTGGATAACGGCCGCGCGATCCGCCTGACAGAGGGCGAGTTCTTCGGTGAGATGAGCCTGTTGTCCGGCAGGCGCCGGGCTGCGACCGTGCGCGCGGCCGGACCTTGCGTCCTTCTCGAGTCGCCGCGTCGAGACATTATCAAGCTGATGAACAGCTATGAACAGGTACGCCGCGTCATCGATCAGTATTTCATTATCAGGACATTGCGTGCCGGCCTCGTGCCCGATGCACCGTTCGAGGAGTTGAACGTAGTCGCGTTGGCGGCAGACCTTAAATCCTTCAAAGCCGGCGACGTGCTCTTTAACGAAGGTGATGAAGCAGATGGCCTGCACCTGATCCGAAGCGGTTCCGTTTCGGTGTCCAAGAAAATCGCCGGTCGCGATATTGTGACCTCGTATGTCGCTGCCGGAAATTATGTTGGCGAAATGGGCCTCGTCGGCAAGACCAAACGATCGGCGACCATCAAGGCCACGGTTGCGACCGATTCGATTTTCCTAAGCGCCGAAGTATTCCTGAAATTACTCGAGCGAAACGAAGGCCTTCGGGAGCGCGTGCAGGAAAAGGTCAAGGAGCGCCTGAGCGAAAACCTGCGCATGGAGTCTCAGCCGGAGGCGGGCGACCTCATTTCTTTTCTCATGCAACAGGGTCTCGGCGAAGCGACAGACGTATTGCTCATCGACGAAGCTCTCTGCATCGGTTGTGACAACTGTGAGAAAGCCTGTGCCGAAACCCACGGTGGAACATCCAGGCTCGACAGGGCGGCCGGGCCATCCTATGCCCAGGTTCACGTGCCCACTTCCTGCCGCCACTGCGAAGATCCCCATTGCATGAAAGACTGCCCGCCAGACGCCATCCGAAGGGCGCCGAACGGGGAGGTCTACATACAGGAGAGCTGCATCGGCTGCGGCAACTGCGAGCGGAACTGTCCGTACGACGTCATCCAGATGGCGAGTGCCAAGGAGGATGCACCCAATCTCCTGTCCTGGCTCCTGACAGGCAGTGGCCCGGCCCCAGGCGAGCGACAAGCCGTCGATGACAAGAGTGCGGCGAAAACAGCGGTCAAATGCGACATGTGCAAGGACTTGTCGGGTGGCCCTGCTTGCGTTCGCGCCTGTCCCACGGGTGCGGCGTTGCGTATCAGTCCGGCCGAGTTCGGCAAAATAGCGAATCGAAGCTGATGCACGAGTCCATTCTCGCATTCAACAAGCGCCGTTACCTCTGGCTCTCCTTGTTGATCAGCGCACTCGCGATAGCGGCATACTGGATCAACGATCCACAGGAACCGCCAAACGGCGGCACGACACTCGGCTACACGCTCGGAACGATCGCTGCTTTGATGATTCTTTGGTTCACTTTCCTCGGTGTTCGCAAGCGACGTTACTCATCCACATTGGGAACCGTGCAGGGTTGGTTATCTGCACATGTATATCTCGGCATCGCGCTTATCGTTATCGTGCTGTTGCACACTGGATTTCAGTTCGGCACGAACGTGCACACACTCGCGTTCGCCTTGATGGTGCTGGTCGTAGCGAGCGGTCTGTACGGCGTAGTCATCTATATCAGATATCCGGAGCGGCTCAGCAAGAATCGCGACGGCGCGAACCGCTCGGAGCTGTACGATCAGCTCGGCGACATCGATCGCCGCAGCAAACGCATTGCAGAAACGCTTCCGCAGGAATTCCAGGAGCTGGTTACGAGCGGCATCAGCCGCACGCTTCTCGGTGGTTCGGTCTGGGCACGATTGCGTGGCAAGGATCAGTCGCAGGTCGTGCTGCAGCGCGGTGGCGGTTCTGAAGTCGTGGCTAATGCCGGTCAGGAAGCGGCGCTCGACTGGCTCGCCGAACAACAGTCCAGAAGCGATGATCCCGAGGTCGCGGCACCGATAGGCGAGCTGTCCGCGCTCATTCGCAACAAACGAAGGCTCTTGAAAACGCTTACCGAAGACATGCGACTTCAGGCAACTATCGAAGTATGGCTGTATGCCCATGTGCCGTTGACGGCCGGACTCCTGATGGCACTCGGCGTGCACATCATCACGGTATTCATGTACTGGTGACGCCGTGAGATACCTGATCCGATTCATAAAAAAGAACCCGGCCGGTGGTGTCGAGCATCACGACAAAGTCGTCGACACAGCCGTTGTCACGATTGGCCGGGCGACCGATCAGATACTGCACCTGAAAGATAAGCGCGCGCGGCTGCAACACGCGGTCATCGAGGAAAAGGACGACGGCGTTCACATTTCGACGAGCGCGCTTGCCGGCGTAACGGTAAACGGGCGCTCTCAGCGTGATGCTCGCCTTTCCGCAGGTGACGTCATCGAGGTCGGTGCCAACATACTGCGCGTCATCGATCCACCACCCGATGCCGACTTCGCATTTTCCTTCGAGCTGAGCACGGATGCCAGCAGCGAGGACCTGGTGCAGGACTGGAGCGTAACGAGCGCCGGCGTTAGCGAGCTGAGCAAACGAAAGTTAAGCTGGTATGCAGTTCTCGCCGTCCTTACGCTCGCCTTCATCATTCCCGCGGCAGGGCTGCTGCACCCGTCGATTGCCTCGGTATTGCGGAACAGCATCCTTCCTGACGATGGCCTCTGGCTGGCAGGACCCGTGCACAGCAAGCACTCGAGCACGAGCGCCGAATGCGAGAACTGCCACGCGACGCTGTTCACACGTGTGAAAGACAACGCCTGCCTCGAATGCCACACCGCGAATCGTCACGTTTCGGAGCCGGCGGAGCCCGTGCTCGGACAAGAGCGCTGTGCGAGTTGCCACCTCGAACACAACGAACCGCCGTCCCTGATCAAGCGTCACCAGGGCCTTTGCGCCGGCTGCCACGAAGACATGCCCGCCGACTCGCCGTTTGAAGACGCAGCCGATTTTCTCGATGGACATCCGCGATTCAAGATCAGCTTGCTGCAACCGTCGGCCGAGGAGGGCGGCGATACCGAGTGGAATCTGCAGCGCATGATTCTCTCCGAGGCACGTCAATCGGATCGCTCGAACCTCAAATTCGATCACGCAGTGCATCTGGCCGAGGAGGGCATCGTCACCCCCGATGGCCGTCGCGTCGTCGAATGTGTGGACTGCCATGTTCCGGAACCCGGCGGCGCACTGATGAAACCAATCGCGATGGATGAAATCTGTAGCGGTTGTCATGCACTGACATTTGACGCCGACGACCCGACTCGAGAAGTGCCGCATGGCGATCCCGAAGGCGTCGTACAGGTCCTGATCGAGTACTACAGCGCCCGCTTGCTGGGCGACGATCCCGATGCCGGGCCACAAAGATTGCGACGACCCGGTCGTGCGTTAACGAGAGCGGATCGCGACAAAGCAGCAGCCGAAGCGAGAGTTCAGGCGATGCGGATTGCCGAAGACCTGTTCGAGCGCCGTGCCTGTGTTAATTGCCACGAGGTCAGCGACTCAGGCGATGAGCAGATGCCGTGGCGCGTGGAGCCCGTCCGTCTGACACAGTCATTTTTCCCGCACGCGAACTTCTCGCATGCGGCGCACGACACGGAAGTGACGAGTTGCGATGGTTGTCACAACGCATCGACATCGGATTCTTCGAGTGACGTGCTGATTCCCGGCATCGACAGCTGTCGCGAATGCCATGGCAGTGGCAGCGCTACGCGCAATAATTCAGCGCAGACTGCAAGCGCATGCATCATGTGCCATAGTTTTCATTTCGAGAGTAAAGGACAGTTTCCGTGAACAATCTGGTGCGATTTTCGTGCCTGATTACCATTATATTGTTCCTATGCGCCTGCGGCGGAGGATCGCGCGCGCCAGTTGCCGGCGTTGACCCGGCCACGCCCGCCCAGGGTTGCGACGGATTCTGTGCCGACACGCCGACGGCATTGACCGTTAGTGACGTTGAAGGCGTGATCGCGAGAGCTGTCGCCGAAGCGCAGGCAAGAAATATCGCCGCCACAGTTGCGGTAAGCGATCGAGTCGGCAACGTCCTGGCCGTATTCCAAATGAACGCCGCCGCGACATCCGTGACCGTCAGGTCGCCGGGCGGAGGTGTCGACGGAGGGCTCGAGGGAGTCAATATCGTTCCGGACACGCTCGCCGCGATTGCCAAGGCGGTTACCGGCGCTTACCTGTCAACCGAAGGCAATGCATTCACCAGTCGTACCGCGAGCCAGATTGTCCAGGACCATTTCAATCCGCTGGATAATCAACAACCGGCGGGACCGCTGTTCGGCGTGCAGTTCAGCCAGCTTCCCTGCTCGGATCTCTCCGCCCGATATGGCGGTGGTGCACCGGATGCAGGCCCTTTTCGATCGCCATTAGGCTTGTCCGCAGATCCGGGCGGCTTTCCTTTATACAAGTCTGGCACGCCCGTTGGCGGTGTCGGCGTCATCAGCGACGCGTTGTACAGCTTCGATCGTGACATTTCCGATGTCGATAACGATGCCGACGAACTTATCGCCCTTGCGGGAACGTCGGGCCTGGCAGCGCCCGCAAACCGGCGGGCGAGCAGCATCGCTGTCGACGGCAGGACATTGCGATTCAGCGACGGTAATGACAATGACTTGCTGACAGATCCCAACGCGGCACCGACTTTTGCAAGCATCAACAACGTGGCCGGGGCGCTGGTCGCGGTGCCGGGTTACTCCGCGGCGAGTGTCAGCGCCGGGCTCGCCTTCGGACACGCGGCGTCAGGAATTCGGCC
>CAYLSX010000052.1:0-13660 GCA_964386685.1 uncultured Woeseiaceae bacterium
TTTATTGCTTCATCCGTTCCAAGCCTACCGCGATGCTTGAGGACATGGAATACCGAAGTTCACAATAAGTGGATTTACGCCACAAGCCTAGTATTCATAAGGCGTCCGCGCAGCGAATTCGGCAATGCCTCGGTTATTACGACGTCCACGAACTGCCCTATACAGCTGGCATCGCCGTCAAAATTGACCCATCGCATGTTTTCAGTGCGCCCTGCATATTGCGCCGGGCTCTTCTTCGAAGGCCGTTCGACCAGCACTGATTGTGTCGTACCGATCATCGCCTTGCTGATCTTCATCGCTTGGCTGTTGATTCTGGCCTGCAGGATCTGTAAGCGCTTCTTTTTCACGTCCGTTGGGGTGTCGTCCGCATAACTTGCCGCAGGAGTGCCGGGACGAGCGCTATAGATAAAGCTGAACGACTGATCGAAACCGATTTCCGCGATCAGGTTCATCGTTGCCTCGAAATCCGCGTCGGTCTCGCCGGGAAATCCGACGATGAAGTCCGACGAAAGGGAAATGTCGGGCCTTGCTTTGCGCAGTTTGCGAATCTTTTGTTTGTATTCGAGGGTCGTGTGGCCGCGCTTCATACGGGCGAGAATTCGATCGGATCCGTTTTGCACCGGCAGATGCAAATAGTTTGCGAGTTGCGGTACTTCTGCATAAGCCTGGATCAGGCTGTCGGTGAATTCGACGGGATGCGAAGTCGTAAATCTGATTCTGTCGATTCCGTCGACAGCCGCGACGTAATAAATAACGGTAGCAAGATCCGCAATCTGGCCGTCAAACATCGGTCCACGATAGGCATTGACATTCTGACCGAGCAAATTGATTTCGCGAACGCCCTGCCTGGCGAGGCTCACAATTTCCGTAATGACGTCGTCCAGCGGACGACTGATCTCTTCGCCCCGCGTGTAAGGAACCACGCAGAAAGTGCAATACTTGCTGCAGCCCTCCATGACGGAGACGAATGCGGTCGGCCCTTCGGCGCGCGGCTCGGGCAATCTGTCGAACTTTTCGATTTCTGGAAATGAAATGTCGACGACAGGCAGGCCCTTGTCGCGAACTTCGTCAATCATTTCGGGGAGGCGATGCAGGGTCTGAGGTCCGAACACGACATCGACAAACGGTGCGCGCTTTGAAATCCCATGGCCCTCCTGACTGGCCACGCAGCCGCCGACACCGATCATCAGTTCGGGGCGGCGCTCCTTCCAGCGTCGCCAGCGGCCCAACTCGGAAAACACTTTCTCCTGGGCCTTCTCGCGAATCGAACAGGTATTGACCAGCAACAGGTCGGCATCCTCGGGATTCTCTGTCAACTGATAGCCATGCGACTCGCGCAAGACATCCGCCATTTTTTCCGAGTCGTACTCGTTCATCTGGCAGCCGAATGTCTTGATGTAGAGTTTGTCAGCCATGGTCGTGGAATTATAAGCTACTGAATAAAAAGAATTTTCAATGCCCAAGCTTAGCGAATGAACCCCATGCTTTCCAGTTTGACGAGGATACGATGGGCCGCCAGATCCGGCGAAATATCGGCGGTATCGATCACCATTTCAGGCGCTTCGGGCACTTCGTAGGGGTCACTGATACCGGTGAACTCCTTGATGATGCCGGCGCGTGCTTTAGCGTACAGCCCCTTGCGATCGCGCTCCTCGCAGATTTCCAGCGCCGTCGCCACATGAATCTCGACGAAGCCGCCATGCGGGCTGATAGATTCACGAACCATTCTACGGGTATGTGCGTAAGGCGCAATCGGTGCACAAATCGCGATACCGCCGTTTTTGGTTATCTCACTGGCGACATAGCCGATGCGCAATATGTTGAGGTCGCGATGTTCTTTCGAGAAACCCAGTTCACTCGACAGATTTTTTCTGACCACGTCGCCGTCCAGCAAACTGACGGGACGCCCACCGATTTCCATCAACTTGGTCATCAGGGCATTCGCAATCGTCGACTTGCCCGAGCCCGACAAGCCTGTAAAGAACACGGTAAAACCCTGCTTGTGACGTGGTGGATGTGTTTTCCTCAATTCCTCGACGACATCGGCAAAAGAAAACCAGTCCGGAATATCCAGTCCTTCCTGCAAGCGTCTGCGCAACTCGGTTCCGGAGATGTTGAGAACCTTATCGTCATCCGTTGTATCGTCTATCGGTACATATTCCGCCCGATTTTCCGCATAAACCATCATCCGAAATGGCACCATCGTGATATCGAGTTCATCCTCGTGCTTTTTCAGAAGTTCCTGGGCGTCGTAAGGACCGTAAAAGTCCTTGCCCTTGCTGTCCTTGCCGGGACCCGCATGATCGCGGCCGACGATCAAATGCGTGCAGCCGTAGTTCTTGCGAATGATCGCATGCCATAGCGCTTCCCTGGGACCGCCCATGCGCATGGCGAGCGGCAGGAGACTCAGCATGCTGGTTTGATCCGGATAGCGTTTGACGATGTGTTCGTAACAGCGAACGCGCGTGAAATGATCGATATCGCCGGGCTTGGTCATGCCGACAACCGGGTGAATCAACATGTTCGCCTCGACATCTCTTGCGGCCCGCAGCGTGATTTCCTGATGCGCACGGTGCATCGGATTACGCGTCTGGAAGGCGACGACCTTGCGCCAGCCGAGTTTGCGAAAGCGCTCACGGAGTTCGGCCGGCCGGTCACGGAGATGCTTGAAGTCGTAATGAGTCGGCGCCTCAACGCCCAATAATTTACCGCCGGCATAGACCGAATTACCTATATTATTCAGATAGTTAACAGCCGGATGGGCCTCGTCTGTCGTGCCGTAGACGCCCTTGGCCTCGACCTTCTTATCCGGGCTCCAGATGTCGCCGATCTGCAGCGTGGCAATCAGCACACCCTCGAAATCCCGCAGCGCGATGTGTTGTCCGGGTGACAGGTCCGCTGCAAAGTCCTCGCTGACATCCAGCGTAATCGGAATCGGCCAGAGCACACCGCTGCTCAGACGTATTGTCTTAACGACCGAGTCGTAGTCTTCCTGGTTCATGAATCCTTCGAGCGGAGAGAACCCGCCATTGAGCAGCAACTCCAGGTCGCAGAGTTGGCGAGGCGTCAGGTCCCAGGACGGATATTGCGCGGCCTTGGATTTTTCCTGCTCTGCGTCATCGGCTGACAGGTAGAGATCTTTAAGCTCTCCGCCATGCGGTTCTTTGAATGCACCCATTTAGGTTTTCCAGTAGATTAAGCGTGTGGTAGATACGGGCGGGCATGAGACGTCGAATCTCGCCCGGGTTTTTAGGTTGCAGAGCCTCTAAAACGGAATATCGTCGTCGAAGTCGTCCCCGGATGGCTGCGGTGGCGGTGCGCTCGCCGGCGGAGAGTCGCTCATGGCCGGGGCGCCGCCGCCCGACCTGCTTCCCAGCATTTGCATTTCATCCGCAATAATTTCGGTCGTGTATCGGTCGTTGCCGTCCTTGTCCTGCCACTTCCGTGTACGCAGTTTTCCTTCGATATAAACCTGAGACCCCTTGCGCAGATACTCCGCCGCGATTTCCGCGAGACGGCCAAACATTGCAACGCTATGCCATTCGGTGCGGTCTTTTTGCTCCCCCGTCTGCTTGTCCTTCCAGGACTCATTGGTCGCAATGCGCACGTTGGTCACTGCGGAACCGCTGGGCATGTAACGGGTCTCGGGATCCTGTCCGAGATTGCCGACAACGATAACTTTGTTTACTCCACGGGCCATAGCTGGTTCCCTGTTATTTATAGTTCTAGTTTCTCGAGGGGGTGCCTATTGTAGGCCCTGCCTCGCCAAATGCCAGCCCGATTTCCCGCCTTTTCAGCGCTTTTCGCCCTGCTCCCGCTCTGGCCCCGAGAACTGGTGGAGCAGCAGCCAGCCGAGGGCTAATACCGCGCAGGCTATGAATACCTGGGACGGCTGACCGCCTGCCAGAAAACTGCCACCGACCAGGCCGCCTGCAAACGCGCCGAGGAATTGAGAGCTCGAGAATACGCCCAGCGAGGCGCCCCGCAGTTCACCGTCCGCCAGGATCGACAGCCGTGCCGGTAGTCCAGCTTCCAGAAAGTTGAAGCCGGCGAAAAATATGGCGATGCCGATGAACACCGGCGTTACGGCAACGCCGGCGAATGCCAGCATCAGAAGCCCGGTAAGCACCAGGCCGATGGACAGTCCGATCGTTCCCCGCTTGCCGCGCCGGTCGTCGGCAAGAATCAATGGAATGGTCCCTGCCAATGACAGGACAATCGCAGCGATATAGATTTTCCAATGGTCGGTGAGCGCGAGGTCGAGTTGATTGCGTAGCAAAAACGGCAATGCGACAAAGCTCGCCGTCAAAAGCGCGTGCAACAGGAATACGTAAAAATCGAGGCGCAGCAGATCCGGGCGGAGAGCGGCAGACAGCGGCATGCTGGACTTTGCCTTTGGCCGTTCAATGTGCCTCGGCACAAACATGAGCAATGCAGCAGCGACTGCAGCGCACATCGCAGCAAGCCAGAACAGCGAGCGTACGCCACTTTGTCCGGCAATCACCGGGCCGATAACCAGCGCCAGCAGGAAGGACAGGCCGATGCCGATGCCGAATACCGCCATACTGCGCGTTCGGATCTCCTCGCGAGTGGCGTCGGCTAACAGCGCCGTCAGCGTCGCCGAAATTGCGCCTGCGCCCTGCAGTAAACGCCCCGCGATGACGCCGGATATCGTGTCGCTCATCGCGGCGAGAATGCTGCCAGCCGCGAATATCGCCAGGCCGAACAGTATGACCGGCAAGCGGCCGATTCGGTCTGACAGCAGACCGAAGGGTATCTGCAGCGATGCCTGGGTAAGCCCGTAAGCGCCGACCGCGAGGCCGATCAGGAGCGGTGTCGCGCCATCCAGATTGGCCGCGTAAATAGCCAAAACGGGCAACAGCGCGAACAAGCCGAACAAGCGACACATCGCAATCAGCGCGATAACACCAACGGCTCGCCGCTCGATTGGCAGCATCGAGTGAAGAATCCCGTTTTGCTTATTGCCTGTGTGCATTTCGGCGTCACGTGCCTTTGCGCCGGAGTAGCGCGGCGGCGTATATTAGCAGGTTGTTCGGCGTTCACTGCAGGCCCTTCATGAAATTCATCGATATACGCGGCGCGAGAACGCATAACCTGCGGAACATCGATCTCAAGCTGCCTCGAGACAAGCTGATTGTCTTCACCGGCCTGTCGGGATCGGGCAAGTCCTCGCTCGCGTTCGACACCATCTACGCCGAAGGACAACGGCGTTATGTCGAGTCTTTATCGGCATACGCCAGACAGTTTCTCTCGATGATGGAAAAACCGGATGTCGATCATATCGACGGCCTGTCTCCGGCCATTTCGATCGAGCAAAAATCGACCTCGCACAACCCGCGCTCGACCGTCGGCACGGTCACGGAAATTTACGATTACCTTCGACTGCTGTTCGCGCGCGCCGGTACGCCAAGATGCCCGGACCACGGCGTGACTCTCGAAGCGCAGACGGTCAGCCAGATGGTCGATCAGGTAATGTCACTGCCGGAGGGCTCGCGCCTGATGCTGCTTGCACCCGTGGTCGCAAACAGAAAGGGCGAGCATGTGCAGCTGATGCAGGACTTGCAGGCCCAGGGATTCATTCGGGCGCGCATCGACGGCGAGGTATATGAGCTGGACGATCCGCCGAGCCTCGACCTGCGCCGCAAGCACAGCATCGATGCCGTTGTGGACAGGTTCAAGGTCAAAGCCGACCTGCAACTCCGGCTTGCCGAATCATTCGAGACGGCGCTGCGGCTGGCCGACGGCGTCGCGAACATCGCCTGGATGGAGGAAAAGGACAAAGAGGAACTGGTTTTCTCGGACCGCTTTGCCTGCAACATTTGCGGATACAGCCTGACCGAACTCGAGCCACGCCTGTTCTCTTTTAATAATCCGAGCGGCGCATGCCCCGGCTGCGACGGCCTGGGCGTCAAACAATTTTTCGATCCCGACCGCGTCGTGGTGAATTCCGAACTCTCGCTCGCGGGCGGCGCCATCCGCGGCTGGGACCGCAAGACCACCTATTATTTTCAGATGATCCAGAGCCTCGCGGCGCATTTCAATTTCGACATCGAGACGCCGTTTCATGAGTTGCCCGAGAATATTCGCCAACTCGTGCTTTTCGGCAGCGGCAAGGAAAAAGTCGAGTTTCACTATGCCAACTCACGCGGCATGCAAATCAAGCAACTCCATCGCTTCGAAGGTGTCATTCCAAATCTCGATCGGCGTTATCGGGAAACCGAGTCCGGCGCCGTTCGCGAAGAGCTCGCACGATTCCTGAACAGCCAGCCCTGCCCCGAATGCGAAGGCACCCGACTGAATCGTTCGGCGCGCAACGTATTCATTGCCGATCTCGCACTCCCCGAGATCAGCGATTTATCAGTCGGTCACGCCAGGGCGTTCTTTAAAGAGATGAAGCTCGATGGCTGGCGCGCAACGATTGCAGACAAGATCGTGAAGGAAATCGGCGAGCGGCTCAGTTTTCTCAGTGACGTGGGCCTGGACTATCTGTCTTTGAATCGAAGCGCCGAGACCTTATCGGGCGGCGAAGCACAGCGCATTAGGCTTGCCAGCCAGATCGGCTCGGGTCTTGTCGGCGTCATGTACATCCTCGACGAGCCCTCAATCGGTCTGCACCAGCGCGACAACAAGCGCTTGTTGGCTACGCTGCTGCATCTTCGCGACATCGGCAATACCGTGATCGTGGTCGAGCATGACGAGGAAGCCATCATGGCAGCCGATCACGTCGTCGACTTGGGCCCCGGCGCCGGCGTGCACGGCGGACAGATCGTCGCGCAAGGAAAGCCCACAGAGATTCAGGACAACGCGCAATCCCTGACGGGACAATATCTGTCGGGTCGGCGCAGTATTGCCGTACCGGACAAGCGCACCAAGTTGAACAAGAAACGGCAATTGTCGATTCAAGGCGCGCGCGGCAACAACCTGAAGTCCATCGACGTGGATATACCGACGGGACTCATGACTTGCGTAACTGGCGTGTCAGGCTCCGGCAAGTCGACGCTCGTCAACGACACCTTGTATAAGGCAGTCGCGGAACAGCTGAATCGGGCAAGCCGGAATCCGGCGCCGCATGACGCAATTAGCGGGCTCGAATTCATCGATCGCGTGATCGATATCAGCCAGAGCCCGATCGGCCGGACGCCGCGTTCGAACCCGGCAACCTACAGCGGCCTTTTTACACCGATTCGAGAATTGTTCGCCGGCACTCAGGAGGCCCGCTCCCGCGGCTACATGCCCGGACGTTTCAGCTTCAACGTCAAAGGCGGCCGATGCGAAGCCTGTCAGGGTGACGGCGTCATCAAGGTCGAAATGCACTTTCTGCCCGACATTTACGTGCCCTGTGACGTCTGCCGCAGCAAGCGCTACAACCGGGAGACGCTGGAGATCCGATACAAGGGACGCAATATTCACGAAGTGCTGGACATGACCGTCGAGGACGCGTCGGAGTTTTTCCGCAACGTGCCGGTCGTCGCCAAGAAACTGCAGACGCTGATGGATGTCGGCCTGTCCTATATCAGGCTGGGTCAGAACGCGACGACCTTGTCTGGCGGCGAGGCGCAGCGCGTCAAGCTCGCCAAGGAGTTATCCAAACGGGACACCGGCAGCACGCTCTATATTCTCGACGAACCGACGACGGGTCTGCACTTTCACGATATCGAGCAATTGCTGTCGGTTCTGCATCGCCTTCGCGACAAGGGAAACACGGTCGTCGTCATCGAACACAATCTCGATGTCATCAAGACTGCTGACTGGATCATCGATCTCGGCCCGGAGGGTGGCGATGGCGGCGGCGAGGTTATTGCACTCGGGACGCCCGAAGCCGTTGCGGCGAACGAGGCATCGTTTACCGGTCAGTATCTCAAGAGGATGCTCGCAAGCGAGCCACGTGAGCGTCAAAGGCCCGGGCAAACTGCCTAGGCGCGTCGCCGTCCATTCGCAGGTAGAGAGACGGCTCGGTCAGCTCCAGCTCCATCAGCAACAAGCGGCCGTCAGGGCTGCGAAGAAAATCGCAGCGTGCATTAACGGGCATCGGCTCAAAACTCAGATCAAAATCGATCGACCAGCCGTCGGAATCGTCCATCGTCAGGAATGCGCATCTTTTTTTGGCCACACTGATCTCTTGATTCCGGGGAATTGCGTCATTGGACAATAGGGGTTGAATCATTTCAGGAAACAGGCCTGGCTGGCACAGAAATACATGTCCTTCAGGCTCGTTGATCAGCCGCAGCCGAACCGCTGCCGCCACTGATTTCATAAAGCATTGCTACGCGCTTGCGCGGCTCGATTCCCGCCTCGGCTTCCTCGCGCAAAAGCTCACGAAGGTCATCGCTGTTGTGTTGCTCGTCGAGTTGAATGAAACCGTATCGCTCGTAAAACGGCGCATTCCAGGGTAAGTGCCGAAAGGTAATCAGTGTCATGCCAGGATAGCCATTACCTCTGGCCCATGTGGTTACGGCGTGCAATAGCCGGCTACCGATGCCCTGCCTGGTGTGCTCAGGATGGACATCCAATTCCTCGAGATGTGCAAGCCCGCCGACATTCCCCACCATTGCGAAACCGACCAGTGTTCGATCACCATCTAATGCCGCCCACAGGCGCCCTTCACGTTGTGCGCCGACAAGCGTCTTAATGTCGGTTACCCGGTAGCGAAGTTCGATCGGCAGGTCGGATTCCGAAAACATCGCGGCAGCAGCCTGCTCGATGCCAGGAATCTCCCGAATATGGGACTCTTTCGCGAGCTCGATGGTGTAATTCTGTTTCATGCCTCTTACGCCGCGATGAATCCGTTCGCTTTCATTTGCCGATCATGCAGACCTCCGAGAAATACCAGCGCCAGGATTGCGCCGGTCATGGCGTATGCCATGTCGGACTGCGTGTCCCACACATAGCCCTGTGTTCCCAGGAACGCGTCGGCCGCCTCATCTGAGGCCAGCGCAACCATCCATTCGATCAACTCGTAGAACGCGCTGAATCCCAGGCAGAAGCACACGATGAAAAAATTGCGCCAACTCGCATGGTTGAACACGTGATGGCGCACGACGATTTCACGCGCGATCATTGCCGGCACGAAACCCTGCACGAAATGTCCGACTTTGTCATAGTTGTTTCTCGTGAGGTCGAATTCGTCTTTCAGCCAGTCAAATAACGGCACCTCCGCGTAGGTGTAGTGACCGCCGACCATCAGGATGATGCAGTGAAACAGGATCAGTACGTACACCAAACGGGTCAGTGGAAATGTGTTTCGCGTGTACCAGAGAATGGCGCCACCCAGCACGGCCGGAAATACTTCAAGAAACCAGGTTGGATAGTCTTTTGGGCCGATGCCCGACCAGAGCAATACGGCAAGGAAAACGCTTATCCAGATAGCCTGGTTAATTCGATCAGCTTGTTTCATTTAAACCAGAACTCGATCTCCGAAGTATCCACTTCGAATCTCGCAGCATGTTCTTCATTGGCGTCCAGGTAATACCAGTCACCGACGCCGTAGCTTTTCTCCTCTCCACCGCAGCTTAGAATCAACTCCCCCCGCGTGATGAGGCCGCAGTTACGGGTGGGGTGAACGTGTGGCTCGATCTCGGTTCCTGCCGGATAGGAGGCAAACAGGACGTCACAGCCGCTGGCTGCAAGCCGATAGGCATCGAAGGGGCCTTCGAACTCCGGCAGTTGACGAATGAGGTCGGGAAAATGATCTGTGCTCATGGCTGACTCTTTGCTCAGTAATGCGGCGGGCGTTCGTCGCCGGATGGATCGGCGCGCTCCCCGAGGGATTTGAGTCGGTCAATAAGACTTTGGCACAGCGATTCCAGGCGGCTGATCTGGGCCTGCTGATCCGTAAGGGCGTCGTTGAGCTCGGATAAAAGCTGCTCCTGGTGCGCCATCTTCGTTTCTATGTCGATCAGTCGATTTTCGTCCATTGCCGGCATCCCAAAGCGATTTGGCGACAGTACGACCATCGAGCAGATTGTTCAATCCAGATCCTGGTTTTCGTTCGCGACGTGTATCCTTGTCTGACATGTCTCTACTCCGATTTGAAGAAGTGTCGCTCGAGTTTGGCGAGCAGAAGATTCTCACTCAGGCAGAACTCGCGATCGAACCCGGTGAGCGCGTCTGCCTGATCGGGCGAAATGGCGCTGGCAAGTCCACCACACTGAAATTGATAATCGGCGAGATCGAACCCGATTCTGGCGAGGTAATCGCAAAGTCGGGACTGGTCGTCAGCCAGCTCGCCCAGTCGCTGCCTGAGGCAGTAGATATGCAGGTCCGCGACGTCGTCAGGTCGGGTCTTGCCGGCATTCAGTTACTGTTGGACCAGTATCGTGCACGCTCGCAGGAGAAGCTCGATAAACAAGGACTGACAGAGTTGCAGGATCTTCACCAACTCATCGATGCGCACGGCGGCTGGAACATCGAACAGCGAGTCGAGACAACGATGACCGAGCTCGGCCTGCCTGCGGAAAAAAAAGTGAACGAGCTGTCCGGAGGCTGGCGACGCCGTGTGGCACTGGCAAAAGCACTCGTGCAAAAGCCCGACCTGTTGCTGCTGGACGAGCCGACCAACCATCTGGATATCGTCACCATCAAGTGGCTCGAGAACACGGTGTATGCCTACCCGGGATCCGTCATTTTCATCACGCATGACCGTGCCTTCCTCAAGAAACTGGCGACCCGCATCGTCGAGATCGACCGAGGCAGGCTGTCGAGCTGGCCGGGAGACTTCGAGAAGTATTTGATTAAAAAGGAGAAAATGCTCGAAGACGAGGCACGGCAACACGCCAAATTCGACAAGAAACTGGAGCAGGAGGAGATCTGGATCCGCCAGGGACTGAAGGCGCGCCGCACTCGTAACGAGGGACGCGCCAGGGCGCTCGTCAAGATGCGCGATGAACGATCCCAACGCATCTCCAGAGACAAGAGTGCCCGAATGTATATCGAGGAAGCGGAACAGTCCGGCCGCAAAGTCATTCGCGCGCGCAAAGTCAATTACCGTTACGAGCAAGAACCATTGATAGAAAACTTTTCCATCAAGATCATGCGCGGCGACCGCATCGGCTTGCTCGGCAACAATGGCGTCGGCAAGACGACATTGTTGCGACTGTTGCTTGGAGAACTCGAACCACAATCGGGCGTCGTCAAGCACGGTACAAATCTCGAGATCGGTTATTTCGACCAGCTACGTCAGACACTCGATCTCGAAAAGTCCGTTGCCGAGAACGTCGGCGGCGGGAGAACCCATATCAGACTCAACGGCAAGGACCGTCACGTCATTGGTTACCTGAAAGGATTCCTGTTTAGCCCGAAGCGCTCCATGACGCCCGTCAAGTCATTGTCCGGCGGAGAGAGGAATCGCATCATTCTCGCCAAGCTGTTTACACAGCCCGCAAACCTTCTCGTACTGGACGAACCGACCAATGACCTCGACATGGAAACACTCGAGGTACTCGAGCAGAAACTGACCGATTTCAAAGGAACGCTGATTATCGTCAGTCACGACAGGCAATTTCTCGACAACGTCGTTACCAGTACCCTGGTGTTCGAGTCCGACGGCACAGTTCAGGAGTATGTCGGCGGCTACAGCGACTGGGTTCGCCAGGGCAAGAACCTCGCCGAGGTCGATAATCCAAACATCAAAAAAGCGAAAAACCAGGACCGCCGAAGATCATCCGCCGGACAAAAGGCGAAAAAACTCGGTTACATGGAACAGCGCGAGCTGGCGCAGCTCCCAGCCGACATCGAGCAACTCGAAGAGCAAGTCTCGGAACTGGAAGATCAGATATCAGCCGCGGACTTCTACAACCAGGATCACGCCCAGGTTCAGAATGTCCTCGAGCAGCTCACTGAAAAACAACAAACGCTGGATCAGGCGATCGACCGCTGGGCAGAACTGGAACAGCGACAACTGGAGATGGCCGGACCTAATAACTAGTTGTCCGGAGACAAGCTCCAGCTTATCGACTTCAGTTTGGCTCTCATCGGCTTGCTACCGATGATTAGCACCGCAATGAGTACCAGCGCCATCAGACCAAACGCCAGCATGATTGCTGTCCGGGTCGTACCCGTTATCAGGACAGACTGGCTGCTGATCAAAGGTCCGAGTCCGGATCCGACGGCACCCGCCAGCAACATGTAAGCCACGTTCCTGTGGTCTGGCGAACTCACGAAACCAAGGGCGAACGCCATATACGAATTGAATGTGGCGGAGACAGACAGTCCGAACAGATATCCCATTGCCGTAGCTAGCTGCAGACTCTCAGTGGTGAGCATCACCAAAGTGGCAATCACACCTGTCGAAATCATCATGGCAATAAAGTAGTGAATTCGGACCCTGGATACGACGTACGTTCCGACCAGGGAGCCAACAAAAGCCGCTCGGAACACATTAGACATGACATCGCCGGCCTGAGCGGGCGAGGCAGCAAATTCCTGCACCAGGAATTGCGGTGCCCAGACGATGACAGTCAGTTTTGCCGCCATAAAAATCATGACAGCGACGCCGACCAATAAGATCCCGGCATTCCACTCCGTCGTTTTACTGTTTCCTTGTTCCGCGTGCCCGGCGATTCTCAGCCGCGTGACTGCTGCAAGTACGAGTGCCATTAACGCGAATAATGCTGGCGGCGCATAAGCAAATTGCCATGCGAAATCCTTAGCAATCAGATGCGCTGTTACCGCAGTAAAAAATATGCCGCCACCATTAAATGCAGCATCCTGCGCGACCAGCGCGCTCTGACGTTGTTTGTCATGCCAGGTCTGGCTGATCAGCGTCACTGAGCCGCAAACAACGAGGCTGCAGCAAAAGCCGATTACGGCTAGTGCCGTCGATAGCGTAACAATCCCGGGCGCCAGAAAGATTGCGGATACCGCAATCGCAACAACGCCGTAGCCGATGACAATGATGGTTTTGACGCTGACTTGATCAAATATGTAGAAAGCGACGACGTAGCCTACAAATATCCCTCCCGTGAAAAACGAAAACAACGACCCGATAACACCGGCTTTCGTCGCAAATGCATTCGCGATCGGCCCGACCAGCAACCCATAAGGAGCCAAAAAGCCTGCGATTACGAATGCAGACAGCATGCAGACGGTAAACAGGCGGACGTTATTGGATGACATTCGGTTCAACCCCGACGAAATGGCAGTCGCACTGGCCCAGCGCATTCAAGCGCCGGGCCAATTCGGAATGGCAGCAACTGCGATTGCACTCAGATTAGCTGCAGGACGATCGCCGCCTGACAGGCGAATCCCGCAACGAAGGTCAAAGTCCTGACCCAGGGAATTGCGAAAGTGTACGCAATAACGTGCACCAGGCGCGCCCAAAAATACGCGCTACAGGCGAGCACAGTCGTCTCGTTGCTAACGCCTGCCGCATGAGCAACCAGTACCAGCGTTGCAAACACGACGAGGTTTTCGACGGCATTGTAGTGCGCGCACCTAAGATTCTCCGCCCACCCCGCTAGCGGCTTGGGATTCGCGGGATATCCGACCGCATCCGTCAAGCCACGCACGACGATCATATTCAAGATGTACGGAACCCACAGCACTGCAGTCAGTGCAGTTACCCATACGAGACTCATTAGTTCGCTTGTCATTATTTTCTCCCCATTTTCGCAGTCCCAATCAAAGGACCGTCGTTCATATT
>CAYLSX010000053.1:0-11482 GCA_964386685.1 uncultured Woeseiaceae bacterium
ATGGACATGCTGCTGGCGAAAAAACGCTCGGCAGATCGCCGCAAATGGCTCGAGAGCAAAGGAAATCTGGCGGAGGTTTAGGCGTGCAGAATCAACTCAATCTGGAAGGCGTCGAGCAGCTTGCGATGAAGGAATACACCGAGAAGGCGTACCTGGATTACTCCATGTACGTCATTCTCGATCGGGCGCTGCCGCAGATCGGCGACGGACTGAAACCCGTACAGAGGCGCATCATCTATGCAATGAGCGAGCTGGGTCTCTCGGCCGGCCAGAAGCCGAAGAAGTCGGCGCGCACCGTTGGTGATGTTATCGGCAAATATCATCCGCATGGAGACGCCGCCTGCTACGAGGCGATGGTGCTGATGGCGCAGGACTTTTCCTATCGCTATTCGATTGTCGACGGGCAGGGCAACTGGGGCTCGACCGACGACCCGAAATCATTTGCTGCAATGCGCTACACCGAATCGCGCCTGAAGCCGTATGCGAAGAGCCTGTTGGCGGAGCTTGGCGAGGGCACGGTTGACTGGCGACCGAACTTCGACGGCACGATGGATGAACCCGTCGTACTGCCGGCGCGACTACCGAACCTGATACTTAACGGCACGACCGGTATTGCCGTCGGCTTGTCGACCGATGTGCCGCCGCACAATCTTCGAGAAGTCGCCAGCGCTCTGGTGCACCTGATCGACAGCCCCAAAGCGACGATCGCGCACCTGATGAAACACATCAAGGGACCGGATTTTCCGACCGGCGGCGAGCTTACGTCGCCGCGCGCCGATATCAAGCGCATCTATCACACCGGCAACGGCACGTTGCGGCTGCGGGCTTCGTACAAGCAGGACAACGGCGACATCGTCATTACTGCGCTGCCGTACCAGATATCGGGCGGCAAAATCCTCGAGCAGATCGCGACGCAGATGCGCAACAAGAAGCTGCCGCTCGTTGAGGACTTGAGAGACGAGTCGGACCACGAGGAACCGGTGCGGCTGGTTATTACACCGAAGTCGAAGAAAGTCGATGTCGAGGAATTGATGTCGCACCTGTTCTCCACGACCTCTCTCGAGCGAACTGTGCGCGTCAACATGAACATTATCGGCCTCGATGGCAGGCCTCAGGCGTTCACTCTTCTCGGCCTGCTGAACGAGTGGCTCAAGTTTCGCAAGGAGACCGTCAAGCGGCGCCTGAAGCATCGGCTGCAAATCGTCAAGGACAGGCTGCATATTCTGGACGGCTTGCTGATTGCTTACCTGAGCATCGATCAAGTCATCAAGATCATTCGGACGGAAGACAAGCCGAAGCTGAAATTGATGAAGAAATTCAAGCTCTCCGATATTCAGGCCGAGGCAATCCTGAATCTTCGCCTGAGGAATCTGGCGAAGCTGGAGGAGATGAAGATCAAGGGAGAGCAGAAGGAGCTGGACGAAGAGCGGGATGAGCTCGAGAAGACGCTGAATAATGCGTCGCGGCTCAAAACGCTAATCAAGTCCGAGATCCTGGAGGATGCAGAGAGTTACGGTGACGATCGTCGCACCAAGATTGTCGAACGAGAGGCGGCTCAGGCGCTCGACGAGACCCAGCTCGTTGCCAATGAACCGGTGACCGTGGTTCTTTCACAGCGGGGATGGGCTCGGGCGGCCAAAGGCCATGAAATCGATCCGTTCGCGCTGAGCTACAAGTCTGGCGACGGTTTTCTCGCAGCCGTGCAGGGCAGGAGCAACCAGCTGGCGATGTTTATCGACAGCACCGGGCGCGTGTACAGCGTAATTGCACATACCTTGCCGTCTGCGCGGGGTCAGGGAGAGCCGCTCTCGGGCCGTTTCAAGCCACCTGACGGCGCCGAGTTCTGCGGTGCGATGATCGGTGAACCCGAATCGCAGTACCTGCTGGCCAGTGACTCCGGATACGGCTTCATTGCGACACTCTCGGATCTGGTATCGCGCAACAAAGCCGGCAAGTCGATTCTGAGAGTTCCACAGGGCGGTAAGGCGGTGGTCCCTGCGCCGCTACCGGCGGACTGTGAGTGCCTGATTGCTGCAGTCAGTAATCTCGGTAAGTTGCTGATCTTCGAAGCAGAGGAGCTGCCGGAGCTGGCAAAGGGCAAGGGCAACAAGATCATCGGCATACCAAGCAAGAAGTACAAGGAAGGCGAGGAAAGGCTCGTCGCCGTCGCCGTGATTGCCGAGGAAGGCAACCTGCAGGTAATCAGCGGCAGCCGCCGTATGACGATCAAATGGAATGATCTGGACGATTACTACTACGAACGCGGCCGGCGAGGCAATTTGTTGCCGCGCGGCTGGCGCAAGGCAGACGGACTAGCTGCCGAAGTGGAAGAAACGGACTAGCGACTCTTAACTACGACGCTTTCTTTTTCTTCTTGGTATCGACGATGCCTGACTCGACTTCCATCTCGGCAGTAACAGCGTTTTCGTCGGCCGGCATCTCAAGCGTGACGTCATCGTCCGTAGCTTGAATCTCGGCGGTAATTTCTTCGGTGCTACCGGTAACATAAAGATCGTTGACGTCGTCGTTTTGAGCCTGGGCATTTCTTGGAAGCTGCGCAGTCATCTCGCCAGTCGCGTCAATATCCATGCGATCCGCCAATTGGGCAGCAGCCTTCTCGATTTCAAGGTTTAATGCCCGGGTTGCCGTGAACTCATCCTCGTAGTCCTGCTCGAGAACCTTGTAATCGACATCCTTGTTGACCGTGTAGTCGTCTGATGCAGGTTTGCTGTCACTATCGACCTGCACAGCCTGCAGATCCTTTTCGGTGGCATCGAATTCGACCACGTCTTGCTTCGTTACATCGACGATCATCGACAAGTCATAGTCGGCGTCATCGTCTTCGTTCGGCATGACCTCATTATCGAGGACTACGGAATCCTCTGGTCGCGCTGATGGCCCGATGATGTCAGTCGGACCCGAATCGTCCTCGGCATCCGCGCCTTCCGGAAGCACCATATCCAGTTCTTCGTCGAACGTGCTTGATGCCGAGAATCCGAAGTCCTGCGCAACGTCCATGTCGGACGTATCCTGCAAGCCGGACCCGTCACCGAAGTCTGCGTCGAGGGTCAGGGATGCCGAATGCGGCGATTCATCTGGTACCTGAAAATCGACGTCCTGCACCGTTGCTGCCGGCTGCGCGTTGGCGTCTGTCCTGCGACGGCTCGGCGAAGGTTGGGAAGCGACACCAACCGCAACAGAGCCGAATCGCTGCCTGAAACGCTGTCCGAACAGCAGCAGGCCGAGTATCAGCGCAAGGCCGGTTCCACCAAGCCAGATGAGCCAGGACCATGAGCCGTTGGTCTTGCCAGCGATCTCGTTACCCTGGTTTGTGCTGACAACGGGCACCGGCTGTAACGCCGGCTGCAGAATCTCGGTGTCTGGAATATCGATTGTCTCGGTCGTGTCGGCCTCCGCACCAGTGGCTACGAGGAACGGGCTGTCGCTGCCGACGACGACATCGCCGGGCCTGAGCTCGGCGAAATCAGAATTGCTCGTGTCCGCTTCGCTAACCGGCGGATCCGCGACTTCAGTTACGACCGTTGCTTCGTCTGTAACGAGCGGCGACTCGTCGGTGACGAGCGGGGACTCGTCGGCGACGACGGCTGCGTCGTATCCGGTATAAGCCGAGAATTCGGCGGCTTCGCTTGGCGGGGCGTCAGCAACCGTCGTAGGCGCTGGCGTTACTTCCTGCGCCGCGACTGACAGGTCCGGAATCTCGAGCCAGCTACCGGCTTTCAGCCGGTTTATGTCGCTATCCATAAATGCGTCGGGATTCGCCCCGAATATGCGGTCGACGGCCGGCCACAAGGCCATCGAACGGTCCTCAATACGTGATGCGATGTCCCCGGCAGTGTCGCCGCGTTGTACAAGGTATCGGCTGTTTTGCGCGATCGGCGATTGATCGACATTTCGGCGCGTCACGGCACCTGGCTGTGACTTCGGCGCTTTGGCGGTCACCGTAGTTACTGGTGTTTCGCTGGCGGTCGACGGCTCAGTAGCTAAAGGTTGCTCGCGAATGACCGGCGTTGGGGGGTTGAGCATCAATGTGTATTCACGGCTAAGGTTGGCCGTGTACGGACAATCGATCGAAACCTGCATGGTCAGCAGCGGTTCGCGAATGGCGCGACCACCGGTCAACAGAATCTTCCCGTCTGCAATGCTGACAGTTGCCTTGCTGAGGGTGGGCAGGCCGTTAGCGGCAAGGCCGGGCCTGAGGTATACGCAAAAATCGTACAGCCCTTCGTGAGGGTTTAGCGCATACGCAATGCTTGCGCGCAATGGCTGACCCAGCGAAGAGTCAATCTTCAATTCACCGAGTTCCAACGCGGCTGCAGGAGTAACCATGATGCCGCAGGCGCTGCCTACTGCCATCAGTGCCGGCAGCAGCTGTCTGCGACGGTTTTTGTTGCTGTCCTTGATCCGACCTGCGGACCTGTTCTTTTTCTTATTTCCTTTTGATGCTTTCACAATCCGAACCCCAGACAAACAGTGACATTGGGGCAGATTAGGACGGGCCCGGATATCGTTAAAGCGACCCTTTCTATATTTCGGGAATTAGCTGGCTGACCAGGGCTTCTCTAACGCGAAAGTGTGACCTGAGTCACACTATTCTCCCGCCTCGGTGGCGGTCTTTCTGGGGCCGAACTCGGGCTCCTGCAATACGACTTCAGGCTCACGGACGTAGTGTCCTTGCATATAGTGGACACCGAGCTGGAACAAAACGGCCATTGCGTTGGCATTTTCGACGCGTTCGGCAATGGTTTCGATCTTCCTTTCGGCCGCAGCCGATGCGACCTGTTGCACGCTCTTTTGCATGTCGGTATCGGTGGTCAGCGTGTGCATGAGTTCGCCGTCTATCTTGATGTAGTTTGGCTTCAGGATGTCGAGAATCTGGAAGCGGTTCTTATCTATGCCGTAATGTTCGAGCGCGAAGCACACCCCGAGCTTGTGAAACTCGGCAACGACCTTTTTGGTCTGCTTAATGTATTTCGCCGCTTCTTGCTCGGGAATCTGCAGGCAAATTTTGCCGGGATCCAGTTTTCGATCCGTCAGTTCCTTGCTCATCCAGGCAATCAGGGAGGAATCCTGCATCGAGTGTCTCGATAAGCGCACGAAAACCTGCGTGGCTTCGCCCTCATTGCAATAATCCATCGACGCAGAGAGGATCCAGCGATCGAGATTTTGCATCAGGTTATTTCGCTCCGCAGCCGGCAGGAACTCGGACGGCAGAATCGGATTTCCCTGCTCGTCGATCATGCGCACGAGCATGTCGTACATATGTGCCGACTCGCTACGCAGGCCCGCAATGGGCAGCTGCGCAAGTTGAAAACGGTTTTCCATCAACGCCGACTTGATGCGCTTCACCCAGATCTTGTCGTACTTTCTGAGTCGTGTGCTCTCGTCGGTCGATTCGGTGAGATGCTTGGAATTGCCACCACTTTGTTTACCCGTCGAATGTGCATTGGCGACGGCAGAAATCAATTCCTCGAAGTTGGAATAGACGCCGCTAACTGCGCAGATGCCGACCGTGCAGGTCAGTTTGGCTTTCAGGTCGTCGACCTCGAATTCGTGCTTCTCGATATGATCACAGAGCTGTTGCGCCCAGACCTCGGCATCGCGCTCGTTACCGCGTTCCAGCAGGGCCATGATGACCGTACCTTCGAATCGACCGGCAAAGTCGCGCGGGTGCATGCGCTTGCGCACTTCTTCGGCGAACTGCGCCAGCACTTCCTCGGTATTCAGAATGCCAACCTGAGTGCGGACCTCGGAAAAGTCGTCGGGCTTGATATACACCAGCAGCTGTAATCCTGATGCCGGCTTTTTCTTCAGGCGTCGCTTCACGCGATCCAGAAACTGTGCGCGGTGAAAGAACAGCATGGTTGGATCACGCTTCAGCGCCTCATGAACCAGTTTTGTCGGTTCCTCGGGCTTTTTCTCAGGCGGAGCTATACGAACCTGCACATAGGATCCATCATCGAATTCAACCAGCTGAAATCTGAGGTCCAGTGTCTCTTCGTCCTTGCCAACGGTGGATTTCGCGACGAGTTGTTCATCGGCTTGCCATTTGCCTTTCTCGGTGGCGACGATGGCGCCTTTAACTGCGGCCTGACTTTCGGCCTCGAAATAATCCATGATTGGCTGGCCGACAGTCTCGTCTTTCTTGGCCACTTGAAACAATTCCAGCCAGGCTTTGTTCACTTCAGTAATGATGCCTTCCTGAACGCAGGCAATGGGGCTCGTCGAGCCTTGCATATAGTTGTTGAACTGACGCCGGTATTCGGTGGCGGAATTCAGGGTCGAGTTCAGGGCGCGCTCGACTCTGAAGGCGCGAAGTTCACGCGCCACGACGGCCTGTAGTCTGCCCTTTTTGTCAATGGAAACCAGGTCGCAGGCGCCGTGGTCCATCGCTTCCTGAATGCCGGCCTCATCGACGGTTTTCCTGATTGCAATAACCGGAACTTCGGGCTGATAGCCGTCTTTCTGCTTGATTACCTGACGAATGGTGTCCGAGTAGCCCTCGCTGTTGAGAATAATCAGCTCGATACGCTCGGTTTGTAGCGTCTCGTCGAATTTCGACGGATTCTCGATCCAATGGCAGTGTGCGGCATGCCCTGCATCGCGCAGGCTACCGTTTACAATCTCGACATCGTCCTGATTATCGGTCAGGACCGCAATCGAAATGCCTTGTTGTTCGTTCAAATGACTTTCCCGGACATATGCCGTGAAGCGAAGCTGCGACGACATCCTGTAATGAGGAGACGAGTCTAACCAAGACGCCCAGACTAGTCCCTGCCGCGATTCCAAAACCGTGACGGGTATCAAATTATGGCGACAATTCGGCTGGTTGCCCGCTGTATCTGGGCCGATCCTGGTTGTAAGGTGTTGTTTCGTGAGGGACTTGCAACGGGTATCATAGCCGCCAACAATCAACCCGGCCGTCACTCGACGGCATATCACTGAAGAATAATGGCCAGCTACAGTACAAACGAATTTCGATCCGGTCTGCGGATCATTATCGACGCGAATCCCTGCATCATCGTGGAAAACGAATTCGTCAAACCCGGCAAGGGGCAGGCATTCAATCGCGTCAGAATCAAGAATCTCAAGACCGGCAAGGTTGTCGACAAGACATTCAAATCGGGCGACAGCGTCGAAGCAGCCGACGTCATGGATACGGAGATGCAATTTCTTTATTCCGACGGCGAGCACTGGCATTTCATGGTGCCCGACACCTATGAGCAATTCGCTGCCGGAGAAGCAGCCGTCTCCGAGGCCAAGAAGTGGCTAAGCGATCAGGACGTGTGTCAGGTCACGCTCTGGAACAACAGTCCATTGCTCGTCGAACCACCGAACTTCGTTGAACTCGAAATAACCGAAACGGATCCGGGCGTACGTGGTGATACGGCAAGCGGCGGCGTCAAGCCGGCGAAACTTTCGACGGGTGCCGTGGTTCGTGTGCCGTTGTTCGTTGAGCAGGGTGAAGTGATCAAAGTCGATACGCGTTCGGGGGAATATGTCTCGCGCGTCAAATAAAATCGTCTGTTGTCCGATCCCCGATACTCTTAATAAATACTTCGCACAGTGACTCGACGCCTCGCTGATCCTGTTCGCTGAAGCGAGCGGGTAGCGGGCTGTCAATGTCGAGCACACCGAGAAGCCGACCGCCAGCGACGAGTGGAACGACGACTTCCGATCTGGACGCAGGGTCACAAACAATATGTCCGTCGAACTCGTGCACGTCGGCAACACGTATCGTCTTGCTGTCCCGCGCCGCCGTTCCACAAACGCCTTGACCGATCGGAATTCGCACGCAAGCCGGATTGCCCTGAAACGGACCGAGCACGAGCTCCTCGTCACGCAATACGTAAATGCCGAGCCAGTTAACGTCGGGCAATGCGTTGTAGACGAGTCCGACAAAGTTGGCCGAGTTCGCCAGGACATCAGTCTCATCATGCAATAGTGCTTCGAGCTGAGCTCCCAGCGATTCGTAATCGACGGATCGGCCTTCAGTCATGCCTGTCTCGCAACTCAATCGGAAAATTCAATGTCAGGCGGATATCGTCGATGCCTTCATTGAGCATATGCAGGCGATCGAAACCGACCGCGACGCCGGCGCAAGGCGGTAGCCCCGATTTCAGTGCTGCGACGAATTCATCGTCTATCGGTCGTCGCGGTCGTCCGAATTGCTCGCGCCTATTCTGGTCGACCTCGAATCGTTGCATTTGTTCATCGGGGTCAAGCAGTTCCACGTAGCCGTTGGCGAGCTCGAGCGGGCCCGCAAATATCTCAAATCGGTCGGCAACAGACGCATCATCCGGGCAGATTCGAGCCAACGCGGCCTGGCTCGCCGGGTAGTGATGCAACACGGTTAGTCGATCAGCCGGAAATTGCGACGATACTTTTTCAGCAAGAAGCAGATTCCGCCAATCATCGCGCTGGTCACCGAGCGACGTCCGGAGATCATCGTCAGCCTCGAGCAAGTCCGCAAGTGTTGCAGCGTCCACGGTCGAACAATCAACGCCGGCGAAATCGGCAAATGCCTGTGCGTAGCTCAAAAATACGGGCGGCTTTGTCATGCGGTCTTCGTCGATAACGCAGTTAATGAATTCTACTGTTTCCCGCATCATCTCTTTCAAGGTGAAATCGAGCCGATACCATTCGACCATCGTGAATTCAGGTTGATGGTGTCGGCCGCTCTCGCCATCCCGAAACACTTTGCAGATTTCGTAGATGTCCGGGTATCCGGCGCTCAAGAGTCGCTTCATGCAGTATTCGGGCGACGTCTGCAGAAACCATGACGATTCGGACTCTAATTCCAGGCTGACTTCAACACTCTCTATTTGCGGATCGCTGACCGCAAATCGCGAGAGTATCGGCGTGTCGACCTCCAACACGTTTCTTTGCTCGAAAAAATCGCGCGCGCGCTTCAACATCGCCGCCCGTCGCGAAGACGATGCGATGTCTGCGTCACTCATGTGACGATTCGGCCGATCGCTTCACCCATCCTGAGTGCGTCGCCGGCTTGCAAGCCTGACTTCCATGTGCAAACTCGCGGCGGCGTCAATACGATGACCGTCGATCCCATATTGAACCAGCCAAGCAGGTCTCCCTTATCGACGGTCAGCGATACCTCCGATTCCTGCAGATCGATGTTATCGACAATATTTCCCTTTCGTGGCCTCAGTTCACCGGTCCACGGCGTCGTGATGCTGCCGACATTCATCGCGCCAACGAAAATTACTACGCAAGGTCCGGCAGTAGTCCTGAAATGGCAAATGAGACGCTCATTGCGGACGAACAGGCCGCGAAGATGCGAAACCGTCGATTGATTGACGCTGAACAGGGTTCCCGGGACGAATCTTGCGGCGACGAGTTCTCCCGCGAGTGGTGCGTGCACGCGGTGATAGTTAAAAGGAGCGAGATAAATGCTTGCAAACGAGCCGTCATAGAAATTCCGTGCATCATGCAAGTCGGTCGCCAGCAAATCCTCGAGGCTGTAATCCAGCCCTTTCGCCTGCAGCAACATATTCTTCTCGATATGTCCGACTGCACTGACGAATCCATCAGCCGGCGAAACGATAGACGATGTCGACGAGTCGATCGGGCGCGCATCGGATTTGAGCTCGCGAATGAAGAAATCGTTGAAGCTGGCAAAATCATTCGGCACCGATTTGGCAAGCTCGTCGAGCTTGACCGTATACATCTTCAGAAATGACCGAATCAGAAGGTCCTTGATCGCCGGCACGCGAATACGTGCGAGTCGATATACAAGTGCAGTCAGTAGGCGCTTCGGCAGCAGGCGCTGCAATAACAGGAACAGCTGTGAGACGAAGACCGCCATCGCTAATCGGAAGCCAGGATCAGCGGCAAGTCATGTACCAGGTCATCGACCGTATAAGGGGCACTGAACAAGGCATGGAATTGGGCATCGGTGTTGACCAGCAATACGGCCGAGCTGTGATCGACGTTGTAGCCTCCATGATGTCCGGCTGACTTTGCGTGAAAGATGCCGAGCTGTTTGGTCAGTTTTTCAAGCTCACTCGCGCTGCCCGTCAGCCCGACGATATTTTCGCCGAAGTTCGCGACATAGGATTTCAGAACATCGGGTGAGTCTCTCTCCGGGTCGACACTTATTAATACAATCCCCGGTACTCCTGACTCGGCCAGGCCTGCGGCAAGCATTCTGTTTCTTGCCGCCGTCAATCGCTGCAGCGTTGCGGGGCACACGTCAGGGCAGTTGGTAAAGCCGAAAAACAGCAGGTTCCAGCTGTCCTCGAGCGACGCCCGCGTAAACGGCCGAGCGTCCTGATCAAGCATCGTAAAATCAGGCAGCTGCATAGGTGATGGCAGTACCGTGGCGGATTGCGGTTGCGCGCGGAGCCCCATGTATGCGCGTACGTACAACCATGCGCCGGCGAGCAGCGCAATCGCGACAAGCGCCGGTACGAGTTTGCTTGTAGCATTACCCATTTATCACGCATTCTAGCAATGAATACCGATACCAGCGGTTCTACCGTGAAAACAGTCGAAGACTGGATACGACAGACTGCGAACGCGTTCGAAGAGGCCGAATTGTGTTTCGGACACGGCACGGACAATGCGTTGGATGAAGCCGCCTATCTGGTATTCGCGAGCCTCGGCCTCGACCATGCCAACGCCGAGCAACATTATTCCAGGCAAACCGATAGTAAAGAGTCAGCCAGGCTCGCATCGCTGATCGAATCCCGTATCGGGGATCGGGTGCCGGTGGCCTATCTCGTCAATCGGGCCTGGTTTGCCGGGCTGGAACTTTTCGTTGATGAACGCGTGCTCATTCCACGATCACCGCTGGCCGAAGTCATCCTGAATCGTTTCGAGCCGTGGATCGATCCGAAGGACATGAACAAAGCGCTCGATCTCGGTACCGGAAGCGCATGCATCGCCATCGCGATGGCTGTCGCCTTTCCGGATGCGAAAATCGATGCCGTGGAAAACTCTGACGATGCGCTGGCCGTGGCCACTATCAATATCGATCGACACGGGCTGCAAGAACGCGTGCGGCTCGTCAAATCCGGCTTCTTCGAGGGGCTGGTCGGGGAGCGGTACGATCTGATTGTCAGCAATCCACCCTACGTCGATCGACAGGACATGGAGAATCTGCCGGCTGAGTTCCGCCACGAACCGCAGGACGGGCTGGCTGCGGGTGACGATGGTCTGGATTCGGTCTTGGCGATCCTGCATGATGCGTCACGTTTCCTCGAGGAAGGCGGATTACTGGTCGTCGAGGTCGGCAACAGCCAGGCGGCACTGGAGCATTTGCTCCCGGACATCGAATTCGTCTGGCTCGATTTTGAGCATGGCGGAAGCGGCGTGTTTCTACTGGGCAAAGACGAGATTGATCGTCACCAGGATGCCATTGTCACGGTGGCATCCGAGCGAGTTTAAAAATGTCGGGCAACAGCTTCGGAAAACTCTTTACGGTCACGACCTATGGTGAAAG
>CAYLSX010000053.1:11582-13657 GCA_964386685.1 uncultured Woeseiaceae bacterium
AAATGTCGGGCAACAGCTTCGGAAAACTCTTTACGGTCACGACCTATGGTGAAAGCCACGGCCGTGCCTTGGGTTGCGTTGTCGATGGCTGCCCGCCAGGAATGAAGCTTGATGAGGCGGATATTCAGGCCGATCTGGAACGCCGCAGGCCGGGAAAATCACGACACACGACGCAACGCAGCGAGCCGGATCAGGTTCAGATTCTATCCGGCACCTTCGAGGGCCTGACGACCGGTACGCCGATTGGACTGCTGATCGAAAACAAGGATCAACGCTCGAAGGACTATAGCGATATCAAGGACAAGTTCCGTCCTGGTCACGCGGATTACACCTACCATCAGAAATACGGCATTCGCGACTACCGCGGCGGTGGCCGCTCATCGGCGCGGGAGACGACGATGCGGGTCGCGGCTGGCGCTATTGCCCGTAAATATCTGCGTGAGCGCCTCGGCATGGAGATCCGCGGATACCTTTCTCAATTGGGACCGATCGCTCTCGAGGCTAAGGATCTGTCGGCCGTCGATGAGAATCCGTTTTTCTGCGCAGAACCGGAAAAAATTCCGGAGCTCGAGAAATTCATGGACCAATTGCGGGACGAGGGCGACTCGATAGGCGCAAAGATAAGTATACGTGCGACCGGTATCCCGCCGGGCCTTGGCGAGCCCGTGTTCGACAAGCTCGAGGCTGACATCGCGCGTGGCCTCATGAGTATCAATGCGGTCAAAGGCGTCGAGCTCGGTGCCGGATTCGCGGCCGTCACGCAGCGCGGAAGCCAGCATCGCGACGAGATGTCGGCGGATGGCTTTAGTAAGAATGACGCCGGCGGCACCCTCGGTGGTATCTCGTCCGGCCAGGACCTCGTGGCAAGTATTGCGCTGAAGCCGACGTCGAGCATTGCCGTTCCGGGCGCGACGGTCGACAAAAAGGGCGAGACTACTGAAATCGTAACGACCGGGCGGCACGACCCCTGCGTCGGTTTGAGAGCGACGCCAATCGCTGAGGCAATGATCGCCCTTGTGCTGATGGACCACTATCTCCGGCATCGCGCGCAAAATGCGGATGTCGAATCGGCTACGCCGGTTATTACGCAGAAAGCCAAATAGCATGCCGAAGTCATTTGATATCGCTGTCGTGGGCGCGACCGGCCTGGTCGGTGAGCGCATGTTGGAGATTCTCGCCGAACGTAAATTTCCTGTCGGCAAAGTGCATGCGCTGGCGAGCGAACGTTCGGTCGGCAAGGAAGTCAGTTACGGAAACAGAACACTGAACGTGCAGGACCTGGCGACGTTTGATTTTTCAAATGCGCAAATAGGACTATTCTCAGCGGGCGCGAACGTATCAGCCGAGTATGCACCCAAAGCGGCGGCATCCGGATGCATCGTCATCGATAACACATCGTGTTTTCGCTATGACGACGACATTCCTCTCATCGTGCCTGAAGTGAATCCGGAAAAGATTGCGGACTACAAAGCTGCCGGCATCATTGCAAATCCGAATTGCTCCACGATTCAGATGGTAGTCGCCCTGAAACCGATCTATGACGCAGTGGGCATAAAAAGAATCAACGTGTCTACCTATCAAGCCGTGTCCGGTGCCGGCAGAAGTGCCGTCGAAGAACTCGTAAGTCAAACAACACTCCTGTTGAACGGAAGGCCGCTCGAAATTGAAGGCGAGCAAAAGCAAATCGCATTCAACGCCGTGCCGCATATCGATCAGTTTCTGGACAATCGCTACACCCGGGAAGAAATGAAAATGGTCTGGGAGACTCGCAAGATTTTTGCTGATGATGAAATTGCGATTAATCCGACGGCGGTTCGCATCCCGACCATTTTTGGACATTCGGAGGCAATAAATATCGAGACCGGCTCAAAGATTTCCGCCGAAGAAGTCCGCAATTTGCTGCAGGCAGCGCCTGGAGTCGAGCTCATGGACGGTACTGACACCGGGGACTACCCGACCGCCGCCACAGAGTCGTCAGGAAGCGATTCCGTCTACGTCGGGCGAGTCCGCGAAGACATCAGTCATCCACTCGGAATCAACCTCTGGGTCGTGGCTGACAACATACGTAAGGGCGC
>CAYLSX010000054.1:0-2575 GCA_964386685.1 uncultured Woeseiaceae bacterium
CAGCACTCCGAGCACGCCACGGGTAAGCAATCCAGTGACGCCTAACAAATCGCTGAGCTTGCCGAAAACAAATAAGATGATTAGTGGGTCGTATTGCGCCAATTTGAATTCATAACCGTACCGTGAAAGACTGTAATCAGTGTGGTAAGTGTTGCACGCGCTATGGAGGCGGCGACCTGTCTGCTTCGGCCGGCGAGATTGACTGGTGGGAAGATCATCGGCCGGATATTTTTGGCTATGTCGGCGACGGGAAAATCTGGACGAGCCCTGTCACCGGAAAGCAAATGCTGAGATGCCCCTGGCTGCGGAAACTGCCCAAGCAAAACAAATATATCTGTCGAATCTATTATGATCGCCCCGACGAATGCAGACACTATCCTGTCAATATCGATCAAATGATCAGGGACGAATGTGAGATGCTCGAAGCCCGGGATCTTGACAATCCGAAGCGGGCGCAGAGAACGCTGGATGAGCTCATGGCCGATAGCCGCCCGCCAGTTAGCGAGTAACAGCTCACGGGAACATATGCGTACTGGAGGAGGCAATGGGCGAGAGTAGGACAGGGCAGGTATCCGCCAAGGCGGCGCAGGTTTACGAAGAGATTTTTATTCCGTCCTTGTTTGTGGAATGGCCGCCCCGCGTCATCGAAGCTGCAGGAATCCAGAGCGGGCATCGGGTAGTGGATGTTGCCTGTGGTACGGGTGTGCTTGCCCGGGCGGTTGCAGAGCGGGTGGGACCGGCAGGAACGACAGTCGGTGTGGACAACAATGAAGGGATGTTGGCTATCGCCAGAGAGAAAGCGCCGGAGATCGAGTGGTATCTGGCGCCCGCAGAGTCACTCCCCCTGGATGACGATAGTTTCGATAGCGTTGTGAGCCAATTCGGCCTGATGTATTTTGAAGATCGCCGCGGCGCCTTGGTGGAAATGATGCGGGTGCTAAGGCCAGGTGGGACATTGGTCGTTGTCGTCTGGGACAAGCTCGAGAATAGCCCTGGCTATGCAGTCGAAGATAAGCTCTTTGAGCGCGTCTTTGGTGCCGAGGACGAAGACGACGCGCCAAATAGTCTCGGGGACAAGCAAAATCTGCAGCGATTGCTTAATAGTGCAGGTATTTTGGACGCTGAAATCAGGACACACGAAGGCATTGCCCGGTTCCCGTCGATCGAGGCATGGATCTACGCCGACGTTAAAGGTTGGACGATGGATGACGAGATCGACGACGAGGGCCATGAACGCCTGTTGAAGGAAGCTCAGGAGGACCTGGCGCAATTTGTGCTGGCTGACGGCACCGTTGCCTTTGCAACACCGGCACATATCGTAACGGCGAGCAAGCCTGCTTAGGCAAGTGACTTAACTCGATAGTTCGCAGAGGACAGATTGTGGAAGAACTCACATTTCGCGTCAAAGGATCCTCCTCAGGTGAGTATGAGCTTACCTTCATCAAGGATGGTGCAAGTCTGACGGCGCTATGTACTTGTCCCGCGGGTCAGTTCGGGAATTCCTGCAAGCACCGCATTGCCATCCTTGACGGCAACGCCGAATCGATATCGAGTGACAATGCCGACCAGGTGCCGACGGTGACAGGGTGGCTCGTGGGCACTGATGTTGAAGAAGCACTTGCCGCGTTTCGGGCTGCGGAGAAAGCACCTGAAATGAGCAAGAAAGATCTGGCTGCGTTGAAGAAGAAGCTTGCGAGGGCAATGAACAGTTAGCGCCAATGCGCTGACTCCATGTATTTGGAGAATTTCAATTTCATATAGAAATTACCTGAAACAACTCTGCATTTTCGTTCTCTCATCGTCACTGGTCCTGGGGTTGATCGTCGGTATCTCTCTCTTGCTTATCGGAGAGACGACGGCAAATGTGGATCTGACGTTCGAATTTGGAACCTTTGACGGTTTTTGGTGGATTTTGGGGGTGCCCGTCGTGGCAGCGCTGGTCTTCGTGCTCTTGTCTCCACTGTCTTTCTTAATTCATATGCGACTGACAAAGAGCAGCGCCGATAATGAGCGATCCGGTTCCTGATGGATCCGCCTTTGGCCGCCGTTAAGTCGATCCGTTAGACGCAATGGCACAGGGCGCAATCACTCTGGAGATTCGTACGGCTCGGCAAGAAGACTTGGCGGCGGTGGTCAGCATCTATAACCACTACATCGCTAACACGCATATTACTTTCGACACTGAGTCTTACACACAGGAATCGCGCCGGGACTGGTTCGACGGATTGTCCGATACAGGTCCGTATCGTCTGTACGTTGCGGAAAATGATGGCAAATCTGTCGGCTTTGCATATAGCGATCGATTCCATCCGAGAGACGGTTACGATCCGTCGGTCTTAACGAGCATTTACCTTGATCCTGACTCTGTCCGTAGAGGCATTGGGCATCGGCTTTATTCACATCTGATTGAAGCCTTGCTGTCGGAAACGGCCGTTCATAGGGCATATGCCGGTATCGCGCTTCCGAATCCGGGCTCGATTGCCCTTCACGAGAGACTTGGCTTCAAGCTCGCAGGTACGTTTCATGAAGTAGGCTCAAAATTCGGCAAATACTGGGACGTCAGCTGGTACGAAAA
>CAYLSX010000054.1:2675-13382 GCA_964386685.1 uncultured Woeseiaceae bacterium
TTCATGAAGTAGGCTCAAAATTCGGCAAATACTGGGACGTCAGCTGGTACGAAAAGGAACTCGGGGGCACGTGATATCCGACTCGGATTGATTGAGAACGTAAAACATGGTGCAGGTAACAAAACAGACGAAATTCGACGGCTACGGAAGCGGCCCTTGTTACGGAGAACTCATAGCCATCCTGCTGGTAGGGTTGGTGCATATCCTGGTCGAGCTCGGATTTTCCGGCATTGCCGCCAGCATCTATAACGTAGCCGTTTCTGTCGCTTTTCTGGCATATCTCGGATGGCGGATTCGTCGATCGCCGGGCGTGCTGCGAGCCTGGGGGTTTCGGACGGACAACCTGTTGGTCGCATCGATTGCACAATTTCGATTCCTGGCGGTTGGTGTTTTGGCTCTCATTGCCTTCGCCCTGGTTACGGAATCGCCGGGGCTGCCGAGGTCGTTTTGGTTGACAGTGGCCTTGTATCCAGTCTGGGGCATTGCGCAACAATTTGCCCTTCAAAATCTGATCGCGAACAATCTTTCAGGGGTCATTTCAAAAACACTTGGTATCGCGGTGGCCGCTGCAACGTTATTCGCCTTATCTCACTATCCTAGGCTTGAACTTGTAGCGCTAACGTTCGTGGCGGGGATATTCTTTACCCTGATATACCGCAAGCACCCTAATCTGTGGGCCGTTGGAATCGCACATGGCCTGCTGGGTTCCATGGCGTTCTACATTGTTCTTCAAGAGGATCCTGGCGCAGTTATCATCGGCTTCCTGATGGGACGCTAGTTGTGCTGGCCCAGGGGTGAATTGCGAGAGTGGCAGTGGTGCTCAGGCTAGTTGCGGTGGGTATAATCGATGCAAGCGAGGCGGCGGTCGCAGGTGCCGATTCTGTTTTATTTGAAGCTGGAAAAAGTCAAAACGGAGGTGCGAAAGTGACGAAATACGTATCGATTGCAATCCTGCTGGTTATGAGCAGCGTGGCAATTGCAGCGAAGGTCGAAAATCTGATCGACGTCCAGGTGCCAGCTAACATTGATGGCAGTAGCCCGAGCGTGGAAGACGTCAAGAAGGCGATTCTGGCCGGCTGCAAAAGAAAGAGATGGATCCCCGTAGTAGATGAGGACGGTAACATTACTTGCTCGATTACTGTTCGCTCCCAGCATTATGCCGAGGTCGAGATACCATATTCGGCGAAAGATTTTTCGATTCTGTACAAGAGCAGTCGCGGCCTTAAGTACAACGAGGCGAGCCAGAAAATACATCGAAATTACAACAAGTGGGTAACGCTCTTGTCCCAGGCAATTCAGCAGCAGTTTTCGCAGTAGCGTTGATTTTGTCAATTAATCGAAGTGAACAGATCTGTTTTGAAATGTGTACGATCAACCTTGTGCAAGGAGAAGCTTGTGAATATTAGATTGCTGGGAATAGCTGGCTTGTTGTCAGTGGCGGCATTAGTCGCTTGCTCAAAATCCGGGCATGAGGGAGGCGATGCGAGACTGCAGGGGCTTCGGACCGTCGTCTATGCGGCCCCCGATCTGGATCGTGCGACGCAATGGTATACAGAGGCGCTGGGGATAGCGCCGTACTTTGCCGAAGATTTCTACGTCGGATTCAACGTTGGGGGTTACGAGCTTGCTCTGGACCCCGACAGGGTCGTGGCGCAACCGCCCGGGTCAGGCGCAATGGTTTACTGGGGCGTCGACGATGTGGAGGAAGAACTGAACAGGTTACTGGGCCTCGGCGCGACACCACATACACCTTTTCAGGACATCGGTGGCGACATCCAGATCGCCAGCGTCATAGATCCGTTTGGAAACGCGCTGGGGCTGATATTCAATCCTCATTTCGAAGTATTCGACTAACGCATTTGCAGTCTCAGCCATCCGATGACAAGGGACAGATACATTGGCGCTGCTAAAGGTGAAAGTGGTTCCGGGCTCCTCGAGGACCAGGATTGACGGCTGGCTGGGCGATTCGCTCAAGATTCGGGTGACGGCGAAGCCCGAGAAAGGCAAGGCCAACGAAGCGGTCGGTACGGTACTGGCAGAGGCATTGGAGATTGCAAAGTCGGAGGTCAGCCTGTCGTCTGGCAGATCGTCGGCCAGAAAGATATTTAGAATCAATAAGTTATCGGACGACGAGATTCATGCCAGACTATCGGCGCATGGCCATTGAGCGGCAGGCTCAAGGAAAGCTGATGCTAAACTACCCCCTGGTGGGGCGAACAGGGCGTGTTCAACCATGAGCGAGACTGCTCGTTTTTCTGTCGGTGACCTGGTACATCACAAGTTGTTCGACTATCGCGGCGTCGTTGTCGATGTCGATCCGCGCTTCATGTCGACCGACGAGTGGTACGAGAGCGTCGCGAAGTCTCGGCCGCCGAAGGATAAGCCCTGGTATCACGTGCTCGTTCATAATGCGTTGCACAACACTTATGTCGCAGAGCGCAACCTGGAGGCCGACGCCAGCGTTGAGCCGATTCATCATCCGCTGATCGCATCACAGTTCAACGACTTCAAAGATGGGCGCTATATATCGTCTCAGAAAAGTAATTAATGAACGCCGCGAATATTAGCTTCGAGACCTATCAGATGCAGCGCGCGGAGGCCAAAGAATAAGAGGGGCGTTCAAATGCCGACGTATGCATATGGAATTCTGATCGGCGCCATATTGGTCGTAGTAGTCTGGTTCCTCTTCATCGCGCCAATGGAAAGCCGGGTTCACGAACGAAAAATGGAGTTGATGAGGCGCAAGCTTGAGCGTAATGACGAGCGTTTAAAACAGCCTGGAGTGAGCGAGCACTCTGATAATGCTGGCAAGGACGCGAATTCGAATTTAGTCTCTCGCGATATTGGAGTGGAGTAATGTTAGATATCAGGTCGGTCAACCATATTGGCATTCGAATTGCCGACAAGGATAAGTCTGTGCATTTTTACGGTAGCCTGGGTTTCAAATTCGTTTCGGACGCGGGATTCAAAGACGGGCACCCAATCATAATGAAGCACCCAAGCGGTGTGGTAGTAAATCTGTTGGGTCCTGCAAATTCGTCGGAGGGCACGAACATACTGATGGATGTCGACGAAAAGCATCCGGGCATAACGCATGTGGCTCTGACCGTGTCGTCGATTGACGCTGCCAAAACGTTCACGGAAAAAAATGACATTGCCATTACCGGTTCATTCAGCTTCGGCAATATGTCGGCGATATTTATTCGTGATCCTGATCGAAATGTTATAGAACTCGATGCCTATGGCTCTCCGTCCTCCGAGGATTCCGACGGTTATGCCGACCACCCATAACAAACAGAACAGATTTCTCGCCAATGTCAAAGTTTGATGGCAAGAAGATTCTAGTTACCGGTGCTTCGCGTGGCATCGGTCGCGCGATTGCCGTCGCATTCGCAGCGAGTGGCGGAAGCGTTGCGATAAATTTCAGGAGCGACGAGAAATCTGCAGCGGACACGCTGAATGCACTGCAGGGCGAGGGCCACGTCATCGTCCAGGCAGATGTGTCGGTAGCCGACGGAGCCGGGGCGGCAGTGGATCAGTCCATATCCGGTCTGGGGGGTCTCGATATCGTGGTCAATAACGCCGGAATTTACGAGGAACACCCAATTGATTCGGTCGGCTTTGATGAATGGCAGTCTTCCTGGAAGAAAACACTGGACATCAACCTGATCGGGCCGGCCAATATCTGTTATTTCGCTGCGCAGCACATGATGAAAAGCGGTGGCGGCCACATCGTCAACGTATCGTCCCGCGGCGCTTTTCGCGGCGAGCCTCATGGCCCGGCATACGGTGCGAGCAAGGCCGGCGTCAACGCCCTGAGCCAATCGCTTGCGATCGCGCTCGCGCCACACAACATATTTGTCGGTGTGGTTGCTCCCGGCTTCGTCGAGACTGACATGACGATTGATATGCTCGCGCCACCCGAAGGTGACGCCATCCGGGCACAGAGCCCGTTAGGTCGCGTCGCCCGGCCTGAGGAGGTTGCGAGTGCCGTTCTCTTCCTTGCATCGGACGGTGCCGAGTTTTCGACGGGCACGATAATCGATGTGAATGGCGCGTCGTATTTGCGTAGTTGAGCAGAGCGGCGTGAGCATAGTGCTTTTTCTCAAGATTCTGGTCTTTACGGTCCTGGTTCCCGGTACCGTTGCCGGCTACGTTCCGTGGTCCCTGGTGCGGGATGTGCCGCTGGTTTTGACGCCGTGGAGCATTCCGGCCGGGATCTGCTCTGTTATAGGCATCGCGATCTACCTTTGGTGCGCCTACGACTTTGGCGCTGCCGGGCGAGGGACACCGGCTCCTATCGATGCGCCCAAGCATCTCGTTGTTCGTGGCCTGTATCGGTATGTTCGGAATCCGATGTACGTGGGCGTCATGCTGGTATTGGTTGCCTGGAACATGCTTTATCAAACGAAAAGCCTGATGAGTTATACCATCGGGGCAATCGTATTCTTCAATCTGTTCGTATTTTTTTATGAGGAACCACATCTGCGGCGGCTCTTCGGTGAGGAATATGCCGCTTACCGATCACGTGTCGGTCGGTGGCTGCCCAGACTCAGGCCGGGAAGCCGTCCCTGACACATAGGCAATTCATGTCAATTTCGCGTTTAGAACACATCTCATATGGGCCGGTTGAAAGACTGCGCGGCATCGGAAAGCGATTCAGAGATGCGCTGAAATATGCGAAAGTCGTAACGTAAGGAACCAGGAGCAGGGACATGACCGAGAGACTTACTGTCGAGAACGCGCTGCGCATAACGGCCGAGTCTGAACGGTCCATTTATGGCGTACTGCTGGAGCACGGCACACTCGAACTCGGCTTTTACAAGCCCGTGGGAACCGATCCGCAGAGTCCACACGATCAGGACGAGATCTATATTGTCCAGTCCGGCCGCGGATATTTCGTTCACGGTGACAAACGAGAGCCATTCGAGCCTGGCGAAGCGCTGTTTGTGCCGGCAGGAGACACACATCGATTTGAGGACTTCAGCGATGACTTCGCGGCATGGGTGGTTTTCTACGGGCCGGAAGGTGGTGAATGAGGCAGGGCCTTATGACGATTATTTCGATTGCGGCGCTGATTTACGCGGGGTTTTGCGTATTCATGTACGTATCGCAACGCAATGCCATTTACTACCCGACACCCGAAGTGCATGTGCCGGATGTGGAAGACATTCGGCTCGAGAGCGATGGCGAGACCTTAAAAATCTGGCGCCTCAGACACACCGACAAAGCCAGTGCCATAATTTATTTCGGCGGTAACGCCGAGGATGTTGCCGGCAATATTCCGGAATTCAGGCTTATGTTTCCGCAACACAATGTTTATCTGGTCAACTATCGCGGCTATGGTGGAAGTACCGGCGCACCCACCGAACTCGGTCTCTACGCGGATGCCCTGGCCGTATTCGACGAGTTAGCATTGCGATATACGAATATCGCCGTTATCGGCCGCAGCCTCGGCAGCGGTGTCGCAACGTACCTGGCAACGCAGCGAGACATCGACAGGCTCATACTGGTCACGCCGTTCGATAGCATCGAAAGCGTCGCAAAGAGTGCCATGCCGATACTGCCGATTTCTTTATTGCTAAAGGACAAGTTTGACTCTGTCGGACGTGTCGCTGACATCAAAGCGCCTGTGCTTGTGGTCACCGCTGAAAATGACGAGGTCATCCCGAGGCGACACTCGGATGCGCTTACCCAGGCATTTCCGGATTCTCAGGTAACCGTGGAGGTCATTGCGGATACCGGCCACAACACGATCGGCGCATCGCCACACTACGCGCGGGTATTGGACAGGTTCCTGGCAAGGCGCGCCCACCGGTAGTCGAGATGCCTGTGTGGACCGCAAGAACAGAAGACATCCCCAACGGCCAGCGATTCCAGATCTACAGCGGCGGGAACGCCGTTTCATTCAGATCCTACCTCGAGTTGCTCGAGAATGATCAGGACTTCGGACGCTGGTATGCAGAACTTCTCACCGGAGTAACCTTCAACGCTTTTTTCTGGGAGCACCCGCCGCTCTGTAACGCCAACATTGATTCGGCAACAGAATTTGTGCTACTCGATAGTCCGACGCTTGCCGGGCTCAGTCCGAATCCAGGGCCATTCAAATCGTATTTCGACCGCGAGCACGACATCGTTTCGTTTCACAGCCTCGGCGGCGACGCATTTCTGATCGCTCCGACGCCTTGTGAGCCGCTGACAACCTGTGTTCACTTGGCAGCTTTCGTACGCAACGCTCCAGAGACGCTAGTCGTGAATCTCTGGCACGAGACTGGCAGGGCATTACGTCAAACATTAAGTGATAAATACCTGTGGCTGAGCACCTCCGGCCTGGGCGTCGCCTGGTTGCATATCCGGCTGGATTCCTACCCCAAGTACTATCAACACCGGCCGTATACAGCAACAGACGGACGGTTCGGGCTAAGATAAGAAAATGGACAAGAGGCTACTTGTGGCAATGCTGGGGAGTGCCGCGCTCGCAGTCCTTGCGGTCGTCGGAAAATCAGCGGTGATGTTCGTGTCTGCGGCGGCAATCGCCGTCGCCGTATATGTATTTCGTAATGCACGCGTGCGAGATCGAATCATCGGAATCATCGCCGCCGGGCTTGCTGGCAGTATTGGGGCAGAGATCGTACACACCGTGTATCACTATACTAATGTTGCACAGACCGGGGCCGGGGGAGACAGCGGCGGATTCTTCATGTCGGCTATACTGGTCGGCGCAATCAATGTGGCAGCGATCATCGTTTTGCTGATCTTCAGTGAGTTGTGGCTCAAATTCGTCACCGGGAAACCTCGATAGCATCGCGGTTGCTTTGTATGCACGTACTTCAAACGAGTCGACTGACGCTCCGTTACTTTTGCCCCGATGATGCGAAGTTCGTTGTCAAATTGTTGAACGAGCCATCATTCATCGAATACATCGGTGACAAGGGTGTGCGGACGGTCGAGGAAGCAAAAGAGTATCTGCTGAGTGGGCCAATGGATAGCTACGAGCGCTTCGGCTACGGCCTGAACAGGGTGGAGCTGAGAGAAACGGGCGAGCCAATCGGAATGTGCGGCCTGGTTCGCAGAGCCAATCTGGACGATGCTGATATCGGATACGCTTTCCTGGAGCAATACTGGTCAAAAGGCTATGCCAGGGAGTCGGCCGAGGCCGTCTTGGGGCATGCACGGAACAAGCTCGGCCTGGATCGCATCGTTGCCATCGTGACGCCCGAAAATCATAGTTCGATCAAGCTGTTGGAGAAGATCGGCCTGACTTTCGAGCGCATGATCCGCTTCTCAGATGACGATGAAGAACTCGAGTTTTTTGTGTCGGATACGAAATGACCATCAGCCAACAGTTTCAGTCGGACCGATCCATAGTACCGCTGTTACTTTCCAACTTTCTGACCATTGCCTGGGCGCTGTTCGAAGGATGGCGAATAGTCGATGTAATGCTCTTGTACTGGGTACAGAGCGTGATCATCGGTTATTTTAACTACCACCGCATCATGGACTTGCAGGAGTTCTCGACCGAGAATTTCTCGATCAACAACAGACAGCCTGAGCCGACGCCGAAAACAAAAAAACATGTCGCCGGTTTTTTCGCACTTCACTACGGAGCTTTCCATGCCGTTTATCTCGCGTTTTTTCTGAGTAGTGAGTCGGGCGAAATCAGCCTATCAATTATCGGGATCATCGCCTGCGTCATCGCGTTCATCCTCAATCACCGTTATTCCTATCGATTCAACAAGGAAAGAGACAGCCAACGAGTGCCCAATATCGGCACGCTCATGTTCTTTCCCTACGCACGCGTCGTACCAATGCACCTCTTGATCGTACTTGCGGCGTCCCTCGGGAGCGAGTCCGTAACAGCGCTATTGATATTTCTATTATTGAAGACTGGCGCCGACGTCATCATGCACATGGTCGAGCACGCGGACGCGAGGCAAAAGAAACCAAGTACGCCCTGACCATGCTTTCTCGAATCGCAGCAGATCTGGTTCTGGCCGTTCACCTGGGATTTATCGTCTTTGTCATCCTGGGCGGTTTGCTGCTTCTGCGTTTTCCGAAGATCATGTACCTGCACATTCCTGCTGCCGTCTGGGGAGCATTCATCGAGATTAGCGGCCGAATCTGCCCGTTGACGACCTGGGAGAACAACTTACGGCAAAGTGCCGGCGAATCCGGATATGCAGAGAGCTTCGTCGAGCATTATCTCGTTCCGATCATTTACCCAGCCGGGCTGACCCGGGGTGTACAGCTGACGCTTGCGGGTATCGTCGTTTTTGCCAACATTGTTATCTACGGCTGGCTTCTCTATCGTTGGAATAAGTCACGGGCACTGGAGTCCTCCGCGTGAAATGGCTGCTTAAGAACAAAGGTGCGCGAACCGGCGTGTTTTTCGGTGCGACGTCCGGTGTGATTACAACGGTCGGGCTGATCGCGGGTCTGTACGCCGGAACGGAGTCCGTTGTTGCAGTACTCGGCGGCATACTGGTGATTGCCGTCGCCGATGCGATGTCGGATGCGCTCGGTATTCACCTGGCGCAGGAAGCAGACCCGGATTCTACGAGCGAACACATCTGGTCCGCTACAATCTCGACATTTTTCACCAAGTTCATCGTCTCGCTGACGTTTGCCGTGCCGGTAATGTGGCTTCCGTTGGAGACGGCTGTGATGGTATCGATAGGCTGGGGCCTGCTCATAATCGCTCTCCTAAGCTGGTTCCTGGCCCGGTCACAACAGAACGCGGTCTTGCCGGTCGTGCTCGAACACCTGGGTATTGCCATCGCAGTTATCATCATCTCCCATTACATCGGCGTCTGGGTTCATACGGCTTTCGCGTAGGGCGAGCGGAGTTTTGAGCAAGGAATCGACAGTCCGGGCGGCAATACCCATTGAAGCAGCCGAAATCTCGTCACTCGCGATGCGTTCCAAGGCGCATTGGGGCTACTCCGACGAATTCATGTCGGCATGTCGTGTAGAACTGACGTATTCCACTGCCCAGATCGATTCGGATGACTACGAATTTTACGTTTGTGAGGCCGAGGGCAGAATCGCCGGGTTCTACGCGCTTGAACTCCTGGGTTCAACTGATGCGGAACTCGAAGCGCTATTCGTGGAGCCGGCATCAATAGGGCAGGGATTCGGGCGAACATTAATCGAACACGCGAAGGCCAGAGCCGCAGCCCTGGGTATCAAACAATTGATCATCCAGGGTGACCCGAACGCGGAGTCATTCTATCAAGCGGCGGGAGGCGTTAGTGATGGGCAGCGCGAGTCTGCCAGCATTCCGGGACGATTCCTGCCAATATTCAGGATCGATTTGTAGTCGGGAAAGAGAGCACATTTTCATGAGCGAAATTAGCTGGCAGGATTTTGAGAAAGTCGAGCTGCGCGTCGGCACGATCACATCGGCTGAGGCATTTCCCGAGGCGATCAAGCCCGCTTACAAACTGACCATCGATTTCGGTAATGAAACAGGCATCAGAAAGTCGTCCGCACAGATAACGGACTTGTACAGTCTTGAAGATCTCATCGGCAAACAGATCATCGGTGTCGTCAACTTCCCAGCGAAGAAAATAGGCCCGTTCATGTCCGAGTGTCTTGTCACGGGTTTCGTTCAGGAAGACGCCAGTGTTGTGCTTGCCGTTCCGGACCGTCCGGCAAATAATGGATCGAGGCTCGCTTGAAGCGACTGACATGTCGGAATACACCGCAACCGTAAAATGGCAGCGTGGCGACCAGGACTTTGCCGACGACAATTACAGCCGCGGCCATGTCTGGGAATTCGACGGCGGAGCCAGCGTGCCGGCCTCCGCCTCTCCACATATCGTGCCGCTACCGAAGTCGGTTGCTGAAAATGTTGATCCCGAAGAGGCGTTCGTCGCCTCATTGTCGAGTTGTCATATGCTCTTCTTTCTCTCGATTGCCGTGAAAAATGGCTATATTGTTGATAGTTATACAGATAGTGCAATTGGCTATTTGGCAAAAAATGATCAGGGCAGGTTTGCGATGACCAGCGTCGTACTGCGTCCGAACGCCGTCTTCTCGGGCGATAATCAGCCGACAGCTGAGCAGTTGAATAAAATACATGAGCAATCTCACCGTCAGTGCTTTATTGCCAACTCGGTGAAAACCGAAGTAAGCATAGTACCCGTAAGCTGAGACGAGTTTCCCGGACACCGAAATGACAGACGACGTAACCGACTGGAGAGAACTGCGTGAATTCAAGGCAGTCGATCTGACGGAGTCATTCGTCTTATCCTGGAGTACCGATGCCGAATCGCTACTCATCGATCTGGACCTCTATCTTTGCCCCGATCATGCGTTCTATGAGAAACCGAGGCCTGCGGAGAAAGCGTGTTTTCGACCGGCATTTCTGGAATTTCCCTATTGTTCCGGAATTGCGTCCGGGGCTGATACTGGAAACGACCAATCCGTTCCCGATATTGCCGCCATGCTTGGGCTGGGCGCGATCGAAGGGCTGCGGCGAATCGGTGAGGGTCGCTACGAGATAACGGGAGAGTTCGGCCAGGTGGAAATTAAGGCAGAAAGACCGCTCTTGAGGCTTAAGGGCCAACTCGCCTGACCCAGGCAAAGGAACTTCGACGAATTTGCGAATTGGTCTGACAAGTAAACTTTCACTCGGCTACCGATTAGTCCATCCTGTGCGCCAGACATCAGCTCATTGAAGGGGACGAGACTCGATGCATGAAC
>CAYLSX010000055.1:0-13246 GCA_964386685.1 uncultured Woeseiaceae bacterium
ACTTCTTTGCGGGTGAGGCCAGTCATAACTGCCACACGCGATATATTTGTCGGCCGGCCGCGCAGGCCGTAGTCCTTGGTCGCTATATCGACAAATGCGGTTTTGGAGATTTCCGCGAATTCGCGGTAGCCGATCCCGGCTCTGAGGAGTGCTCTTGCGATAGGCCGTAACGCGACCAAAAGTGCGTCTAGGATTTGACGTTGGATGTTGTCACGCATGGTCGCGAAATATAGGAGCGGAGTAGTTTTCCGTCAATGAAATGAGACACTTGGGAAAAAGAGCCCAAGTCTTGCGTTTATTTCGCGGCGAAAACTATTGTAATTTCTATTGGTCTTGCCGAATTTTAGGAATTGATTTCATTGGAATTCTTGATCAAAAATTCCCAAACAATGGTTAATTATTGATCAGTGAGAAGTTTTTCTAGTCCGTCCTGGTCGATCGTATCAACTGCAAGCTTTTGCGCTTTTGTGAATTTCGAACCCGGATTGTCTCCGTAGACGACGAAATCGGTCTTCTTGGAGACGCTGCCGGTGACTTTGCCCCCCAGGGCCTGAATTCGATCTTTTGCCTCGTCACGAGTCATACCCGAGAGCGAGCCGGTCAATACGAAGGTCTTGCCCGCAAGTGCTCCGTCAGTGGTCGTGGTGGCGGGCTTTGAGTCTTGCCAATGCACGCCAGAGTCCCTGAGCCTTTGAATCACCTCCGCATTGTGCGATTCGTTGAAAAACGCCCGAATACGGGAGGCAACAATAGGCCCTACGTCAGGCACATTCTGCAGTTCCTCCTCCTGGGCGCCCATGATCGCCTCCAGCTTGCCGTAGAAGCTTGCCAGAGCACTAGCGGTAGCCTCCCCCACTTCACGGATGCCCAGGCCATAGAGAAACCTCGAGAGCGTCGTCTCCTTGCTCTTCTCGATCGACTCGAGCAAGTTGTCGGCGGACTTTTCGCCCATCCGTTCCATCTCGATAAGCTCATCCCTGTCAAGGATGAAGATGTCGGCCGGTGTCTTGATGCGTCCGATGGCGACGAGCTGCTCGATGAGCTTGCTGCCAAGGCCCTCGATGTCCAGCGCACGGCGGGAGACGAAATGCTTGAGTGCCTCTGATCGTTGTGCCTCGCAAAACAAGCCACCGGTGCATCGAGCCACTGCCTCGTCTTCGATGCGAACGACTTTCGAGCCGCAGACCGGGCATTTTTGAGGGATCTTGATCTTGGCTTTGCGTCTCGCCCCCTTTTTCTTGATGACCCGAACGACTTCTGGGATGACGTCCCCTGCCCGCCGGACGATGACTGTGTCGCCGACACGGACATCCTTGCGATGGAGCTCATCCATGTTGTGTAGGGTAGCGTTGCTGACGGTGACGCCGCCGACAAAGATCGGCTCCAGGCGAGCGACAGGAGTGACGGCACCGGTCCGGCCAACCTGAAACTCGATGTCGCGGACTACCGTCAGTTCTTCCTGGGCGGGGAATTTGTGGGCGATGGCCCAGCGTGGTGCCTTGGACACAAATCCAAGTTGATCCTGATAATCGAGTCGATCGACCTTGTAGACAACGCCATCAATGTCGTAACTCAACGCGTCGCGACGCTTGCCGATGTATTGATAGTAATCGAGACAGCCGCTGATGCCATTGACCACTTTACGCTCAGGGCAGATCTTGAGGCCCCATTGCTGTAGCTGGTCGAGGATGGCGCTTTGCAGCCCGGCCAACGATCCGCCATCGACCTGCCCCACGGAATAGGCGTACATGTCGAGCGGTCGGTCTGCAGTCAGGCGAGGGTCGAGTTGCCTGAGGCTGCCGGCGGCGGCGTTACGTGGATTTACAAATGTCTTTTCGTCTTTTTGGCGTGCAAGTTCATTGAATCTCTCAAACCCGGCGCGGGGCATGAAAACTTCACCCCGAACTTCCATTAACGAGGGATAGCCGTTGCCAATAAGTTTTAGCGGTACTGAGGCTATGGTTCGGACGTTATGCGTGATGTCCTCGCCGGTCGTGCCGTCTCCCCGGGTGGCCGCGCGAACCAGCTCTCCGTGTTCGTACATCAGACTGACCGCTGCACCGTCGAGTTTTGGTTCCGCCGAATAGCTCAGCTCATCACTGGCGTCGTCGATGTTTAGACGCTCTGTAACGCGGCGATGGAAGTCTCTGAGTTCATCCTCACTGAATGCGTTATCAAGAGACAGCATTGGTAAGACGTGCTGAACTGTGCCGAAGGCTTTTATCGGTTCTGCGCCGACTCGCTGCGTCGGCGAGTCATTGGTGACGAGCTCCGGATTTTCTTTCTCTAACTTGGTCAGGTCACGAATGAGCCGATCGTACTCCGCATCCGGGACCTCAGGATCATCCAGTACATGGTAGAGATAATTGTGATTGCGGATCTCGCTGCGCAGCGACTCGACTTTCTTTTTGGTGGCAGCTGACGCCGTCATGTTGCAATCCGGTGCGGCCTGGTGTCAGGCCACCATGATTCCATGCTGGTATTGAATGATTTCTTCGCGTAGATAGCGCTCGCGCTGGATGCTGAGCGTGCTGCCGGTCTCGTCGAGTAACTCCGCATTCAATGACTGAGACAAAGTTCTTGCCGCTTCGATCATCAGATCGAACGCCTTGGCGCCGTCAATCGGTCCAGGAAGCACCATGAATAAACTGATGCCCGGTATTTGTTGCTCTTTGATGTTCTCCAGGTTGAAACTGCCGGGCTCGACAAGACTCGCGATACTGAAAACGACACCGCTCTCGTCAGTGCCCTCATGACGATGATATATGCCGAACTGGCCGTGCCTCATGCCAATGCCGCGAAGGTTGAGCACAAGCTCATCGCCAGCGAACGCGCCTTCGTCGCGGGCTACCACACGCAAGGTAACGATTTTCTGCTCGGCAGTGGCGACGTCGGCGTCTTCCTCCGGCGTCGGGCTGCCGTCCTCTGAATATGCGTTAGACATCGCCGAGTCTGTGAGCAAGGAAGGCTCTTGGCGGTCGGCAACGGTGCCCTCATGACGATGATATATGCCGAACTGGCCGTGCCTCATGCCAATGCCGCGAAGGTTGAGCACAAGCTCATCGCCAGCGAACGCGCCTTCGTCGCGGGCTACCACACGCAAGGTAACGATTTTCTGCTCGGCAGTGGCGACGTCGGCGTCTTCCTCCGGCGTCGGGCTGCCGTCCTCTGAATATGCGTTAGACATCGCCGAGTCTGTGAGCAAGGAAGGCTCTTGGCGGTCGGCAACGGGGTCCTCGGTTTGTCCCTTTGTGCGTTCGCGTCGGCTAAGCAAATAGACGCTGGCGATAACCAGCAGTCCGAACAATAGTAACAACCAGCGAAGACCATCCATGACGCATCAACTCGCCGCCATTTTGACCGCTTCGTCCAGATCGACGGCAACAAGTCGGGATACACCTGGCTCTTGCATCGTTACGCCGGTCAACTGGCGGGCCATTTCCATTGTCCCTTTGTTGTGGGTGATAAATACGAACTGAACCTTTTCGGCCATTTCTTTGACGATATCGCAAAAACGATGGACGTTGGCATCGTCGAGCGGTGCGTCGACCTCGTCCAGCAGACAAAACGGCGCCGGATTGAGTTCGAAAATTGCGAAGACTAACGCGACTGCTGTGAGGGCCTTCTCGCCGCCCGATAACAGGTGAATTGTACTATTTCGTTTGCCCGGTGGTCGGGCCATCACTGTGACGCCGGCAGATAGCAAATCGTCGCCGGTCAATTCCAGATAGGCGTGCCCACCGCCGAATAATTTCGGAAACAGCTGCTTGAATCCCTTATCGACATTGGTAAACGTCTCGCGAAAACGGGATCGAGACTCGCGATCGATTTTGCGAATCGCTTTTTCCAGAGTATTGAGCGCATTGTTCAGATCAGCAAGCTGTGAATCCAGGTATTCCTTGCGTTCGGACTGCTCCGTGTATTCATCGATAGCAGCAAGGTTGATTGGTCCGAGCCGTTCGATGCGAAGACGAACCTTCTCGAGTTTTTCGTCCCACGCGTCAATCTCGATGTCCTCGGCGAGATTTTCCAGGAGCGCGTCCAGGTCAAAGTCAGTCTGGCTAAGTTGATCCGAAAATCCTTCACGGCGCACACGAATTTCCTGGAACGCCAATCTGGCCTCGTCCACCTGTGCACGCACTTCGTCGACTTCCTGGTCGGCCTGCATACGCTCACGGTCAAGCTCACGCAGATTGTGTTCGACCTCTTCGACCTGTCGTCTGGCTTCTGCAAGTTCCTCTTCGACCGTGACACGCACCTCAAGTTGTTCGTCGAGTTGTGTCTTGTTTTCTGCCAGCGGCTCCTGACTCTGTTCCAGTTGCTCGCGAATCTCCTGCTCGCGCGTCTGAAACTGCTGGTGCTGAGACTCCATGCGAGCGAGGTTCTGGGCAGCGGAGTCTTTTGTCGAGCGCCGGCTCTCAAACTGAATGGCAATTTCTTGCGCCGTCAGCCTGTCCTGATCCGCCTGGGCACGAACGCGATCGAGTTCAGCTCGAAGCTCATCACGTTGCGACTCCAATGCCTCACGATGCACCTCAAGCTCGTCGAGATATTCTGTTGCCTGGTCGAATCGTGATCGTGACTCCCTCGCCTGTTCTTCGGCGGAAAATTTTTCTTTTTCGATGTCACCACGCTCTTCGGTGATCGCAGCGTGTCGCGCGTTCGCCTGGTCCACGCGGTACCGAGCCGAGTCGAGGTTTGCCTTCAACTCCGAATACTCGTTCAGTAGTGACGTCGCGTTGCTCTGCAACTTTTCACGGCGCTCCTCGAGCTGGTTCAATCTGATGCGGCCATCCTGAACCAGCTTCCTCGCACCGTCACTGCGTGCTTTCGCCTCGCGGACCTCGGCCTTGAGTCGTCGCATGTCGTGTTCGCGCGTCAGTACACCTGCTTTCGCATCTTTGTCGCGACTGACACGCAGCCAATGTTTGCTCAACCAAACGCCATCGGCAGTGATGACCGACTCGTCATCCTGCATCTTTTCTCGTATGGCAATCGCTTTATTGAGTGAGTCTGCGACACGTACAGTTCGCAGCAGGTCAGTCACCGCGGCTGGCGCCTTGTCAATTTTGGAGACCAGCGTTACCGCTTCACTGTCGGCCACGTCCGACTGTGTCTGTTCCAAAAGGAAGGTGACACGGCCTGTTTTTAACTGTGACAGACTTGATGTCGCAGTCGCCACGTCGGAAACGCAGATCGCTTGCAGGTACTCGCCCAAGACGGTCTCGACGGCCCGCTCCCAGCCGTCTTCGACATCGAGAGACTGCGCGAGACGCTGATGCTCATCGAGCCCAGTGGCCTTCAGCCAGCCTTGAATGGCGTCACCACTCTGCCCCAGCGCGGCCATTTGTACTGCTTCCAGCGACGCGTACTTGGCTTCGACGCGCTGTAGCGCAGAGCGACGTTCGTCGACCAGTTTGTTGAGCTTGACGTCCTGTTCGCGCAGCTTGCGGATATTGTCGACAATGTCGGCGATCGCACGTTCGAACTCGCCGATAGCCTGACGCTTGCGGACTTCGTTCTTGGCAAGTTTCTCAAAGGACTCCTGCAGGTCCTCAGGGCTGGCTGCATCTCCCGCGTCTGCAAGCTTTTGATGACGATCTTCGAAGCTTTGAATCCTGGATTCGATTTCCTCGAAACGCGTTTGTTCGACGCTCCTGACCTGCGTCGCCTGATTTGATTTGTCCGTGTACTCTTCCCGACGCTCTTGCCAATCGGCCAGGGCCTGCTCTGCACGCTCCTGCGACTCCAGCGACTTGCTCTCGGTTTCCTTGGCCTGTTCGAGCCCCGGTGTCAGTTCACTGAGCGAGAGCTCCAGTTGCTCGATCTCGCTGAGGTCCTGATTAATATGCCCGCCGATCTCCTGGGCACCGTGAATGGCCTGCTCCAGATCTTTCTGTTGACGTTCGCGCAGCTCGTGCGCATGTTCAATCGTCTGTTCCAGTCGGGCGATCTCGGCACCGGACTTGTAAAAGCGCGCTTGCACCGCGTTGAACTCGTCCGAACGCTCACTCTGGGCGACCCGCAGCTGCTCGATATCTGCTTCGATCTTGCGTTGCTTGGCGATCTCCGCTTCCAGGCCGGTCTCCTGTTCGCTCAAGCCCCGTTGTGAGTCATTCGCACGCTCGTCGAGTTCCCGTAGCCGCAGTGCGAGAAGCTCGGCGGCAGTCCGACGCTCGTCGTCTTTCATGCGCGCATATCTTTTCGCGGTCTTCGACTGGCGATCGAGGTGCTTGATTTGCTTCTCGACCTCCTCCAGAACGTCCATGAGTCGATCGAGGTTCTCCCTCGTACGCTTGATTCGATTCGAGGTTTCCCGCCGGCGCTCCTTGTACTTGGATATGCCTGCAGCTTCCTCGAGAAAGACGCGCATCTCTTCCGGCTTGGCCTCGATGAGGCGTGAGATCATCCCCTGCTCGATGATGGAGTAGCTTCGCGGTCCGAGACCCGTGCCGAGAAATACGCCGGTGATGTCCTTGCGGCGGCATTTGGTGCCGTTCAGGTAATAAGTCGATATGCCGTCGCGCGATACCTCTCGTCTAATCGCGATCTCGGCATATTTCGCGTATTGGCCTTCAAGCGTGGTCTCGGAATTGTCGAACAACAGCTCGACGGAGGCGGCCCCGATCGGCTTTCGCGAACTCGAGCCGTTGAAGATGACGTCCGTGATCGAGTCACCGCGGAGACGACTGGCAGAACTCTCTCCCATTACCCAACGCACAGCATCGATGACGTTCGACTTGCCACATCCATTCGGCCCTACAACGCCGACCAGGTTGCTGGGGAAGAGAATGGTGGTGGGGTCTACGAAGGATTTAAAGCCGGCAAGCTTAATCTTGCTGAGTCGCATTAGGTGGTCAGGTGCCCATAGCCTGGAAATTCGGGCTAGTGTAATGTAATTCAGGCAATAAAACGATCGTCGTCGTCGAAAGGCCTATCTGGCTGAGAGCCGCTGTGCTGGCCGCCTCCAGCGCCGTTCTACCCCCCGAAGTCGGCCCCGGGAGCACCCTGTCCCGGCGTGCACGGGCACGTCGAAAATCGACTCAGAGAAGCCCTCAAGCGACGCCGCCGTGCGGCACGCAAAATCCTTTGAGAAACCCTCATAAATACCCTTCCATGTCCAAACAACAGGTGTATAATTCCGCGCTTTTCGATTGGGCAGGAATTTGGAAATGACCGCGAGAAAAACCGCGAGCAAGAAGCGAAAAACGACCCGTGCCACCAGGAAGAAGGCGGCGCCATCCAGAGCTGTCAGGCGAAAAAAAGCGCCGGCGAAAAAGCGAAAAGTGAGCAAGAAAAAGCCGTCAGCGAAGAAGTCGTCGAAAAAGAGAGTGGTAGCCAGACGGACATCCACCAAGAAAGCAGCAAGCCGGAAAAAGGCCTCTCGGAAAAAGCCTGCGGCGAAGAAAAGGAAAATCAGCAAAAAGAAAAAGGTGACCAAGAAGAAGGTTGCCAAGAAAAAAGCTGTCAGCAAGAAACGCGTGGCGAAGAAAAAGCCGGCTGCCAGGAAGGCGCCCAGCAGGAAAAAGGTGGCCGCAAAGAAAAAACCGGCACGACGGCCACGTCGCAGGAGCGACCTGCTATCGGGACCCGTTCACGGCATATCACCGTATGCGACTCGACGCGGTGAAGCATACATGAGCGCAAAGCAACTCGGCCATTTCGAGAACATACTGTCCTCGTGGAAAGGCGAACTCATGAACGAAGTGGATCGCACCGTCCATCACATGCAGGATGAGGCGGCCAATTTCCCCGATCCGAATGATCGCGCCACGCAAGAATCCGAGTTTGGTCTCGAGCTCCGGACGCGTGACCGTGAGCGAAAACTTCTGCGAAAAATCGACTCTGCCCTCGCCCGTCTTGACGACGGATCCTATGGATTCTGCGATGAAACAGGCGAGGAAATCGGCCTGAAGCGGCTCGAAGCGCGTCCGGTTGCGACGCTCTGCGTGGAAGCGCAGGAGCGCAGGGAATTGGCTGAGCGTCAGTTCCGCGATCGGGAAGATCGGTACCGTTAGCCACAGCATCGGACGCTGATCACAATGGCAGCGCCGGAGCCAACCCAATATGTCGGCCGGTTCGCGCCGTCACCCACCGGGCCGCTGCATTTTGGATCCTTACTTGCGGCAGTCGCCAGTTACCTGCAGGCGAAATCCCAATCTGGCCTGTGGCTTTTGCGAGTCGAGGATATCGACCCACCAAGACAACAGGACGGCGCCACCGAAAAAATTCTCGCGGCGCTCGAACACTACGGCTTTGAATGGGATGGGCCGGTCAGCTATCAAAGCGATAATCTCGAGAGACACATGCAGGTCGTTTCCGATCTGCGCCGGGCTGGCCTGGCCTACCCCTGCTCCTGTTCCCGCCGCGACCTTGCCGACGTAAAACAGGGCCCGCTCGGCGCCATTTATCCGGGCACCTGCCGAGAAGGATGCACGGGCGCTGATTTTGCCATTCGACTGCGCACAGACGATGCGATCGTGCAGTTCGATGACGTGCTACAAGGCTTACAACAGCAACGGCTGGAATCCGAATCCGGCGACTTTGTGATCCTGCGCCGCGATGGTCTGATCGCCTACCATCTGGCAGTCGTGGTCGACGATTTCGATCAGGGGATTACGCAGATCGTGCGAGGAATCGATCTGCTGGACTCGACGCCACGACAGATTCATTTGCAGCGATTGCTCGATTACGAGACACCTGGCTATTTACATATTCCGGTCGCCGAGAATGATCAGGGACAAAAACTCAGCAAGCTCACGGGTGCACCGGGCCTTCCACTCGAAGAGGTCAACCCGATTCTCATCGCTACACTGAACGCGCTCGGCCAGCAACCACCGCATGAACTGGCCCAAGGCTCGCTGGACGATATCTGGTCCTGGTCGATCAAACACTGGCAACCACTCGTCATGGCCAGCCAGACTGTCATTCCGGCAACAGAAGACACTTTGGCTTGGAGCAAAAATGGGCTATCTTAGGCGCCATTCAGCCTTTGGGCCTGTTGGTAACTACGCAATATCACTGCAAAATCGTATTCGCGCCCGGCCGAAAATCGGCGTATTTACGGCAGATTGCCTCTGCGTTTTTGCTATGGAGCCATTAGAGATTTTTGATGAGTGCAGCTCGCGTAATTAAGAAGTATCCAAACCGTCGTCTATACGACACGGAAGAAAGTCGCTACATCACCCTCGCGGATGTCAAAAATCTTGTCATCGGCAAGATCGATTTTCTGGTCATAGACAAGAAAAGCGGTGATGACATCACGCGATCGATATTGCTTCAGGTCATCAGCGAGCAAGAGCAGCATGGTGAGCCCATCATGAGTCAGGATTTTCTGTCTCAGTTGATCCGCTCTTACGGTAGTTCCATGCCGAGCTTCATCGCCAACTATCTCGAACAGAGTTTGAAGCTGTTCATGACGCAGCAGCAGAACCTGCGTGGCCAGGTCAAACGCGTCGTCGGAATCGACCCGGTTGAGGCAGTCGCGGACGTCGCTCAAAAGAACTTCAATCGTTGGAAATCGCTTCAGGATGAGGTGATGCGCCGCTTTTCCGGCAGTGGCCGAGCTCGAGATGCGGATAGCGATAGCCCGGTCGCCGAGGACCAAAAAAAGGCCGGATAACGGAGCATTTGTAAAAATATTAAGCCTGCCGGAATGCTAAATTTTGCTTGACAGCAGGGTGCCAGATAACCTACTTTTTGCATTGCAACAGGGACACGCTCCCCCGCCCCCTGTTGCGAATGCCTGAAGGAGTTAACACTCCACGGCCGGCCCCCTGCGCAAGCGGGGGGCCTTTTTTTGCACCCTCATAATTAGCCAAAATGACAGACGCCTTGACAGACAAACGCATCATCGATAGCCAGTTTCGTCCCGCTGGCTGGCTCAGGAATCGCCACGCACAAACGATCTATCCTTCTTTTCCGTGGGCCGGTGCGCCGTGGCCAAAGCTTCGCCGCGAAAACCTGGAACTGCCGGATGGTGACCTTACGGTCGTTGACTGGCTAAGCGAATCCAGCGATACCGCGCCAGACTCGCCGACCCTGATCGTGTTGCACGGCCTCGAAGGATCGGCGGAATCGTCTTATGCAAGGATGTTGCTGCAGACAGCTGCAGACCGCGGCTGGCGGGCTGCAGTGCTGCATTTTAGGGACTGTGGAGACTACAGAAACCGACTGCCACGGCGCTATCACGCGGGCGAAACCAACGACATCCGTTTCTTTCTGGAGCGCCTGCGGACCGAGGGTCACCAGGGCCCGATGATGGCAGCGGGCTACTCGCTCGGCGGCAACGTGCTGCTGAAATACCTGGGCGAGAACGGCGTTTCGACACCCCTGGATGCGGCCGCCGCAGTCAGTGTGCCGCTCAATTTACATCGATCTGCAGAGGCCTTATCTCAAGGTTTTTCAAAGCTTTATCAGCGACATTTACTAAAACGCATGAAGAAGGCCGTGAGCCGAAAATTCGATCGGTACACGGCTGCATTCGACTGGAAGCGTGCCATGGATGCGAGCACATTTGCCGAGTTTGACGATGCCGTGACGGCTCCTCTGCACGGCTTCTCCGGCAAGGACGAGTACTACGATCGCTGCAGTTCCATCACTTATCTGAAGGACATACAGCGACCTACCCTGATCATCAACTCTCTGGACGACCCATTCACGACGCCGGACATGATTCCGAGCGAAGATCAGCTGTCAGACTGCGTCACCCTCGAAGTCAGCGAGCACGGTGGTCACGTCGGCTTTATCGACGGCGGGCTGCCCTGGCGTCCACAGTATTACCTGCCAACGCGAATTGCGGACTTTCTGGCCCTGCAGATAACGGACCTGCGTAAAACCGGGCACGTCATGCCCGGCCTCTAGTAGTAGAAATAATTGATTGGCGGCGCCGTTCGGATATCTACCGCGCCGACCGGGCGTTGCTTAACGCAGTGATTAGATTCGTTCCATTGTGGCGGCAGTCGGGCCACGGCCTTCTATAATTAGTTCACTTCACAGTGCAATGGAGCCGCAAGCAATGAAAACCAAGTTTTTGACCTTGATGTTGATAGTCGTATTCGCCTCGGGTTGTGCCTCGAGCAAGATGATCGATAGCACGACTCAGGAACTGGTAGCCCCGTCTGCGGACAAAGCACAGATCGTCTTTATTCGCTCGTCATTCGTCGGCAGCGCCATTCAGGCGTCCATTTTTGACGTCACGTCCGGCGACGCCCAGTTCATTGGCATTCTCTCGAACGCAAAGAAGCTATCCCATTTGATCGATCCGGGAGAGCATACGTTTATGGTGACATCTGAGGCAGCAGATTTCATGAAAGCCAACCTGGTCGGTGGCAAGACCTACTACGCCATAGTGACGCCTCGTATGGGAGCGTGGAAAGCGAGGTTCAGCATGCTGCCGGTACGCAGAGGAACTGCGGGCGATTTTCAGTACGAGTCAGAGCGCTTCCAGGAATTTCTGAAAGGCTCGAAATTCTCCGAAAATACGCCCGAATCGAACGCTTGGTACGAGGAAAATCGCCAAAACATTGCGACCCGGCAGGCCGAATACTGGGCTGTATGGCAACAGAAATCTGAAGCTGACCAGAATGAACGAACCCTTAACCCGGACGATGGCGTTTAGGCCAACACGCACCGAGCTTATGTCCGGCGTGATGAATTCGCGTTAGGCTGCCTCGACTTCCTTCATGCTCAGTCGTACCCGGCCCTGCCGGTCAACCTCGAGCACTTTGACCTGCACGACGTCACCCTCTGAGAGCTTGTCGCTGACCTTCTCGACGCGCTCATTGGAGATCTGCGAGATGTGCACGAGACCGTCCTTACCCGGCAGGATAGTGACGAATGCTCCGAAGTCCATCAGGCGAGCGACCTTGCCTTCATAAATCCGGCCAACCTCGACATCGGCGGTAATCAGCTCGATGCGACGTACCGCTTCTCTGCCCGACTCTCCATCGACCGATGCGACTTTGACTGTGCCGTCATTGTCTATGTCGATCGTCGCGCCGGTTTCCTCGGTGATTGCACGAATAACCGAACCACCCTTGCCGATAACATCGCGGATCTTCTCCGGATCGATCTTGAAGCTGATGATCGTCGGTGCCCATTCGGACATTTCTTCGCGAGGCTCTTGGATGACCTTGTTCATTTCGCCAAGGATATGCAGACGGGCATCCTTAGCCTGTGCCAACGCGCTGCTCATGATCTCCTGCGTGATGCCGTCGATCTTGATATCCATCTGCAACGCCGTGATGCCGTCTTCGGTACCGGCCACCTTGAAATCCATGTCGCCGAGGTGGTCTTCGTCACCGAGGATGTCGGTGAGTACGGCGAAGTCATCGCCTTCTTTCACGAGGCCCATCGCAACACCTGCGACCGGTGCTTTTATTGGCACGCCTGCATCCATCAACGAAAGGCTTGTCCCACATACGGATGCCATCGAACTGGAGCCATTTGATTCGGTAATTTCGGAGACAACACGAATGACATATGGGAAGTCTTCCATGGTCGGCATGACGGCCTGAATGCCGCGGCGAGCCAGTTTGCCGTGGCCGATTTCACGCCGCTTGGTGGAACCCATAAAACCGGTTTCGCCAACACAGTATGGCGGGAAGTTGTAGTGCAGCATGAACGGATCTTTGCGCTCGCCTGCGATCGCATCGATGATCTGCGCGTCGCGACCTGTGCCAAGCGTGGTCACGACGATTGCCTGCGTCTCACCACGCGTGAAAATGGCTGAGCCATGCGTACGCGGTAAAATACCGACTTCGACGTTGATCGGTCGAACGGTCGTGCGGTCACGTCCATCGATTCTCGCCTCACCGGATATAACCCGTTGGCGAACAATGCGTTTTTCGAGCTTTGAGAGCGCGCCCTTGACTTCGTCTGATGCCCAGCGGGCGTCGTCGCCACCGGCCAGGGCATCTTTCGCAGCCGACTTGGTGTCTCCAACGCTGACCTGTCGTTCTTTTTTGTCCGTAATGAGATACGCAGCCGACAATCCGCTTTCAGCGGCATCTGCAACGGCTTTCTCAAGCTCCTCGTCGACAGCCGCGGCTTCCCATTCCCATTTGGGTTTGCCAGCTTCTGATGTCAGCTCGTTGATGGCGGCGATGGCGGTCTGCATTTGTTCATGACCGAACATGACGGCGCCGAGCATCACATCTTCTGCGAGGCCGTCTGCCTCCGACTCAACCATCAACACTGCCTGTGCAGTACCCGCAACGACCAGTTCGAGATCCGAGTCAAGCAG
>CAYLSX010000056.1:0-11730 GCA_964386685.1 uncultured Woeseiaceae bacterium
ATACCTCGATGACGGCTACCCTGAAGACCTTGAATAACCACAGCGAAGCGCCCGATGGCGAGGACGAGGACGAGGACGAGGAAAGCTCCGGAGGCCTGCTGGGTCGCCTGAAAAAAACATTCAAGAGCTGAAACAACGAATTCAGGAAGCTTCCGTGCATTATGTGACGTCACGCCGCAGACGTTCGTTGGAGCAATTCTAAAAAGTAGGCAAAATCGTTTTTATGCGTATCATTCGCCCAATTTCGCTTGGCAGCAGAAAGGTTTCCCAATCGTGAAAAAACTTCAGCAAGTAACACCATCTTGCAGACACTGGTTCATGGCAGTAGCAGTTGTCAGTCTTGCCGCATGTGGCGGCGGCGGTAGCAGCGGGTTTGCCGGAACACCCCCTCCTCCGGGCGGTGGCGCATGGACACCCGGGGTATTCCTGGATGTAAACACGTTTTTTGCGATGTGCGCCGCGCCTCGCGCCGGCGTCGACCCGGCGACAGGCCAGCCATATCCGGACATACAGGGAACAACGGCCGACGAGAATAATTTCCTTCGGTCATTGAGCAACGAGACCTATCTTTGGTATGACGAAATCGTCGACCGCGATCCCGGCCTGTACTCGACAGCGCCCTACTTCGACCTGCTGAAAACCGATGCCGTTACGGCTTCAGGGCAGCCGAAAGACAAGTTTCATTTCACCTATCCGAGCGACGAGTGGTACCAACTTTCGCAATCCGGTGTCTCGGCGGGCTACGGCGCACAATGGGTTTTACTTGCGGCGGCGCCGCCACGAAATATCGTCGTTGCCTATACCGAGCCAAACTCGCCGGCCACTGCGCCGGCCGTAAATCTCGCGCGTGGTGCCAAGTTATTAATTGCCGACGGCGTCGATGCCGTTAACGACAATACTCAGGCAGGCGTTGACACCTTGAACGCCGCGCTATTTCCGTCCGCGCCCGGCGAGACACATACGTTCAGGGTTCGCGATCTGGATGGTACCGAGCGCGACATTACGATGACGTCGGCCAACATCACGTCGACGCCCGTACAGAACGTCGCTACGATTCCGACAGCAACAGGCGATGTCGGTTACATGCAGTTCAACGACCACATCGCAACTGCCGAGTCGGCCTTGATTAACGCTGTCAATCAACTGGCGGCTGCAGGTATTACGGACCTGGTGGTCGACTTGCGTTACAACGGCGGCGGATACCTCGATATTGCGAGCGAGTTTTCCTACATGATCGCCGGCGCCGGCCCCACGGCCGGGCGGGTCTTCGAAGACCTGACGTTCAACGACAAGAACCCGACAACCAACCCGATAACGGGGCAGGCTTTATCGCCGACGCCGTTCCACACGACCACGCAAGGGTTCGACGTGGCGGCAGGCCAGCCACTCCCGACGCTGAACCTGTCACGCGTATTCGTACTCACCGGACCCAACACCTGTTCCGCGAGTGAGTCGATAATGAACAGCCTGGATGGCGTGGACGTCGAAGTCATTCAGATAGGCTCTACGACCTGCGGCAAGCCTTACGGCTTCTACGCAATCGGTAACTGCGGCACGACCTATTTCACGATTCAGTTCAGAGGCGAGAATGACAAGGGATTCGGTGACTACACCGATGGTTTCTCGGCAGCAAATCAGGGCGGCGGCGCTGGCACTCCTTTGGCCGGCTGCTCGGTCGCCGATGATTTTACGCACGCGCTGGGTGACCCGGCTGAAAGCCGTCTTGCGACAGCACTGAGCTATCGCGATGGCGTGGCATGCCCGGCTGCAACAGGCGTTGGCGGGCCGGGTACATTAAAAGCATCTTTCGGATCTGATCTGTCTGCCGTCGACGGTTATGCACCCAAGTCCATCTGGCACAAGAACAGAATCATGCGCAAATAGAAAATGCGGTATTTCAATGCAAGCATTGTTGTCGGCTTGCTGCTGCTTGCTGCGGCCTGTAAATCGAGCGAGGTGCGAACGGAAGTGCCCGCCTACCTGGTCGATCCCACCACCGAGAGTCGTGCAGAGTTGCTGCAGCTTGTCAGCAGCATGCTCGGTGGCAGGACGGTAACCATTGCAGACGATGCACTGACCGCGCAAAGCATGCTGATCATCGGAGCGAAACACCTGACCGGCCGCGACCTCGGCAAACCGGATCAATTTCAGTTGCTGCAGAGCGGCTCTAGCTGTGTGCTCGTGCACCTGGGTTCTGGTGCGCGAGCGGAGTTAAGCAAGGCAAACTGCGCCGCTGAATGAACTCGCAATCAGTCTCCAGCGACTATACTCAAGGTACAATCTTCGGTAACAGTGCGTTGAGGAGAGTGAAATGACTGAGACCAAGATCGGAACCGTGACCCACTATTTCAACCACCTCCATGTGGCGGGCGTGACGCTCACCGACGGCGAACTGCACAAAGGTGATGTCATTCACATCAAGGGTCACACCTCGGACTTCGAACAAAAGGTCGAGTCCATGCAAATCGACCATGAAGCGGTGGATAGCGCCATGCCGGGCGACCAGATCGGCCTGTCCGTCATCGAACACGCCAGGGAACACGACACCGTCTATATGGTGAACTGAATCACAACGTTCGGGGGCTCAAATGAGACCTGGTCCCACGTGTCCTCATGCCCGCAGGTCGTATAATCGTGCTGCCGCGGCAGGATTATGTCATCTGACATCCGTTGTGCTGGCGGCTGGCGTCGAGGAGAACACCCATGAACGACGATCTCAATCCCGAGGCACTGGAAGAAGTTCAAGCTGAAGCACAGCCCGTGGATGAGCCGGTGGTAAGCGATCATCAGGCGCAAATGGCGTTTGAGACATTCCAATCCGAGCAAAACCTGATGATGGGGACGATGGCCGGCCTCATCGCATCCCTTGCGGGTGCGGGCGTCTGGGCAGCAGCCACAATTATTACGGGCTATCAGATCGGCTTCATGGCCATCGGTATCGGCATACTGGTTGGATTCGCTATGCGCCAATTGGGCAAAGGCCTCGATCAGTCATTCGGTTTTGTGGGCGGCGCTTTGTCGCTGGTCGGTTGTGCACTCGGCAATGTTCTTTACATTACTTACTACGTTGCCGACAACCAGGGAATGGCCTACATGGATATCCTCACTCAGCTGAATTTCGGAATCATGCGTGAGATGTTGTCCACAACCTTCGAGCCAATGGACCTGCTGTTCTACGGACTGGCCGTCTATTTCGGCTACAAATACGCATTCCGCCAGATCACCGAAGGCGACCTCAACCGCGCCCTCGGCAAAGCTATGTAGCAACCCTGGCGGCCAGATGCGCGAAGGGTCCGGGTCTCCGCCCCGGAAATGTGATCTACATCCTGTTTATGTTCAATGGAACATGTTCTTCTCCTATTCATTAGTGAAATCAATCGCTTGGGAGAGGGATGATGATGAAGAAAACAATCTTGGGCTTTGTATTGCTTGGCCTATGCGGTTTCGCGACTGCGGAAGAGTCGAAGTCCAAAGGGTTTTATCTTGGCGCTGCGGCCGGTTTTTCCGTATTCGACGATGGTGGTGCCGCTGGAGGAGCAGCTTTCGATGACGAAGATACTTCTATGCAGTTTCAGTTTGGATACAAGATCCTGAAACACTTTGCGGTCGAGGGTCAGTACGTCGATTACGGTACTTTTGACACCGTTCTCGATGTGACAGCGATGTCGGTGCACGCAGTCGGCATTATTCCCTTCGGTGTTAGTGGCTGGGAACTGTTTGGACAACTCGGCGTGGGAACTGTCAACCTCGAGGTCTCGGGATTGCTTGACCGGGACGAAGACGCCATTGGTTTCGGCGTCGGCGTGCGATACAGCCCCGCCGAAAATTTCTCATTTGCGATACAGACAGGCGGCTATATTTTTGAGGCAGACGATGGCACCGGCAGCATTTATGACATGTCGGTCGGCGGCACACAAATATCCGCTCAGTTCATTTTCTAACTGCCATACCAAATTGTTGCTTAACATGAGCGGGGCTCCTTGAGCCCCGTTTTTTTTGCGTTGCGGACGTTCTTATATGCGCGCAAGATACATCGCATGCTATTAGCCGTTGGAGGCACGTGCGATGAGCGAATCAAATACTCCCACTGAACAACCGAGCTGGATCACAGATCACATCAAATTGTATCTCGAAGATCCGGACAAAGCGCACATGTGGGACTCCGCCCCGGTTGGTGGTCCCGGTGTGCTGCCGACGCTTCTCCTGACCACGACGGGCCGAAAGTCCGGCGAACCTCGCATGCTGCCGCTGCTGTACCAGCAGGTTGATGCCGGTTTTGTCATCATCGCATCGAAAGGCGGCGCTCCCAGCCACCCGGCGTGGTTCCTGAACCTGCTCGACAACCCGGGCTGTGAAATACGAGTTGGCAGTGACTACTACCGTGTCACCGCGCGCATTGCCGAAGGCGACGAACGCGCTGAACTTTGGCAAGTTATGGTCGATTTGTACGCGCCATATGACGAGTATCAGGCGAAGACCGATCGACAGATCCCAGTTGTTGTGCTGGAACCCTTGGCATAGGTCGTGAACAACAACTGGACGTTCGTTCACTTCATCGCCCGCTGGATACTCGGCATCCTGTTTTTGATGGCAAGCTACTGGAAGGTCTTTGTTCTGACACCGGTGGAGCACGCCAATCAATTCTTCGTGGAAGCGTTTGCGGAGACCTGGATTCCGGAATGGCTGTTATACGTATTGGGCTTGAGCATTCCGCTGCTGGAACTGGCAGCAGCAATTCTGCTTTGCGTCGGATGGCGGCTCAGGGAAGCGCTAATCGCGCTCGGCCTATTGCTAATCATTACAACCTACGGCCACGCGTTGCAGGATCCGTTTTTCGACATCGATGGCCACACGTTTACGCGACTTGCGTTGGTAATCCTGCTTCTGCTCGCCCCTGCCGGCAGTGACAAATACAGCCTCGATGGCTGGTTGGCCGCCCGCAAGTAGACAAACTCTGCCGCGTCGCTGTTGAACTAAACTATAATTGTCATGTCGAGAATTATGAGGATCAATTGTTCTTAGGGGGCAGATCATGAGAATCCCGAAATATCTAAGCATCGTCCTTATCCTGACATTTGCGACAGCGTCGTATGCCGCAGATAGTGGCGGTGGCGGCGGCAGTATGGGGCCGCAACAGCAACGGACGATGAAACGGCTGACGCCGGAGGAAAAGGCCGTCAAGAGTTACGACGCCGGCATCAAACATCGCGACAAAGCCGCAAAATTCGAACAGCAGGCGATAACCGAGACGAACGAAAAGAAGTCCGCCAAGCTGCAGAAGAAAATTGCCAAGGAATACAAACGCGCGATCGATGATTTCGAAGCTGCGGTAGGTCACTATCCGCGTTTCTACCAGGCTCATAACAGCCTCGGCTACGCGCTTCGAAACGTCGGCCGATACGAGGAGTCGCTGGCGGCATACAACGTCGCACTGGATATCAATCCGGTCTTTGATGAGGCCATCGAATATCGCGGCGAAGCATATCTCGGGCTAAATCGACTCGATGAGGCGAAAGAGGCTTATATGGATCTCTTTCAGCACAACCGGGGCCTCGCTGACCAGCTGATGGCGGCAATGACGTCCTGGGTCGCGGCACGACGCGACGACGCGGGAAGCCTGGATACGGCGGTAGTCGAGCAATTTGCCGAGTGGGTGAATCAACGCAACGAGCTTGCGTCCTATGTTCATCCGTCGGATGACGCCGCAGGACGGTTCTGGACGGAATCACCCTGATAAAGGAACTATCGCGACGGCGCGGGCTTACGGCCTGCGCCATCGTGCTTGTGGCTGCCTGTACGAGTATCGGCGAATCAGTGCAAACGGAAGCTGTCGCCGATTTTGACTGGCAGTTACCGGCGGGTTTTTCGCCGCCGGCTGTACCTGAATCCAATCCCATGAATCCCGACAAGGTCGAACTCGGGCGACGCCTGTTCTACGACACGCGCCTGTCGGTAAACGGCCAGGGGAGTTGTGGCAGCTGTCATCGGCAACGGCTGGCATTTACCGACGGCCGATCGCAGGCAATCGGCGTGACGGGCGAACACCATGAACGTTCAAGCATGTCCCTGGTCAACGTTGCGTACAACCTTAACTACACCTGGGCCAGCCGCGACGTACGGACGCTGGAACAACAGATCGAAATTCCATTGTTCAATGAGGAACCCGTTGAATTGGGACTAAGCGGCAGAGAGAACGCATTGATAGCCGACCTCAAGTCCAGCCATAGTTATTCGACTCAGTTTGAGCAAGCGTTTCCACTTTCAGCGGAGCCTGTGAGTCTCGAAAACACGATCAAAGCACTGGCATCATTTGTGCGTACGATTATTTCTGCGGAATCAGCCTTCGACCGCCTGCTGTATCTCGACGACCAGACCGCAATGTCAGATTCCGCCATGCGTGGTATGCGGCTTTTTTATTCAGACAGGCTCAAATGCAATGCCTGCCATGAAGGGCAAAATCTCACAGGCGGCCAGCAATTTTCAGGCAACACGCCGGCCGAGGCCGACTTCCACAACACGGGACTGTATAACATCGATAATCTCAATCGCTATCCCGCGTCAGACCCAGGCCTTCGCACCGAGTCAGGTCATACCGATGACGATGGACGATTTCGCGCCCCGACCTTGAGAAATATCGCGATCACGGCGCCCTACATGCACGACGGCAGCATCGCCACACTCTCGGAGGTTGTCGACCATTACGCAGCTGGCGGACGTGCAAAGCTTGTCGGCAAGGACAATCTGAACAAGAGCCCGCTACTGAGTGGCTTCGAGCTCGATGATACTGAAAGAATGGATCTGATCAGTTTTCTGAAGAGTCTTACGGATCATGCCGTGCTTACAGATCCGCGGCTCTCTGGTCCGAATGACAATTTACCCTGAGAACCTAGTCTGCCTGTTCGACGCCGGTAATGAGTCGTGCACCCCGACCATAGGTAATGTACTCCCACAGCCAACGTATCGACACCACAAGCGGGCTCGGCACACCGACCAGAAAATAAATGTGGGCGATGCCCCATAACCACCACGCGAACCAGCCTTTTATCTTGAAGCGAGGAAGCTGGATAACTGCGGACTTGCGCCCGATGGTCGCGAGGTGACCGGCATGTCGATAGCGAAATGCCCGTGGCGCGGCTTGTTTTGAAATTCGTTTGCTGATCAGATCGGCGACAAACCTGCCTTGCTGCTTGGCGGCCGGTGCGATGCCGGGAACGCTGCTGCCATCTCTGTTTGTCACATGGGCGGCGTCGCCAATCACGAAAATATTTGCATCGCCGGCAACAGATAAGTCCGGCCGAACAATCACCCTGCCGGCGCCGTCCACTTCTACGCCCAGCCATCGGCCCGCCGGCGATGCGGCGACGCCAGCCGCCCAGATTATGCTCGCCGTCTTGATCCTGTCGTCATTAATCGTCACTCCCTCGTGATCGCAATCCGTTACGGGCGTGCCTAAGCGGACCTCGACGCCGAGTTTTTCCAGTGACTGACACGCGTAGTCTGATAGCGATGCATCAAGATACGGAAGTAGTCGCGGCCCGGCCTCGACCAGCGTGATCGTCGCGCTTCGCGGATCGATGCGGCGGAAGTCGGCAGCGAGGGTACGATGTGCCAGCTCCGCAATCGTGCCTGCCAGCTCAACGCCGGTTGGACCGCCGCCGACGATGACGAATCGCATCAAGCGCTCTCTGTCACTCTCATCATCAGTCATCTCCGCCTGCTCGAATGCCGTGAGAATGCGTCGCCGTATGTGCGTCGCGTCATCGATACTCTTCAGGCCGGGTGCGACCGCCTCCCAGTCCTGGTGGCCGAAGTACGAATGGGTGGAGCCCGTTGCCACGATCAGGTAGTCGAATGCGACGGCCTCGTTTTGCAGGATTACCTGGTGCTGTTCGACATCGATATCAATCACCTCATCCATCATTACGGAGGTGTTTTTCTGCCGGCTCAGGATGGAACGAATCGGCCAGGCGATATCGGATGGTGGCAGTCCGGCGGTAGCGACCTGATACAGCAGCGGCTGGAACAGGTGATAGTTATGCCGATCGACGACAGTGACGTCGGCGTCAACAGCTGCCAGTTTCTTGGCGGCGAAGAGACCGCCGAATCCGGCGCCCAGGATTACAATACGTGGCATGTCTCTAGTCTATCGAAAATCTTGAGCATATCGCCTGTGGCTTTACGAAGTCGTATCATTGCCGGCTTGAACGCCCACCCGAAATCTCGCCGATGAATGAAGGATGCTGTGACTTTGCAGGCTGTTACGAGCGCACGCAGATCCCCGCCATGCGTGAACTCGAGCGTGACGTGCTGGGTTGCGATTACGGTGGCACCAGCTGGACCACCCTGTCACAGGCGCACGACATCGCCGATTCACTCTCCTTGGCACCCGGCTTGCAGCTGCTGGACGTGGGCTCCGGGTCCGGTTGGCCCGGGCTGTTTCTGGGCAGCGAGACGGGATGCGATGTCACACTACTCGATATCCCCATCAATGCACTCAAGCTTGCTGCCGAACGTGCCGCCCAGGACAAATTAACGGATCGCGTCAATGTGATCGCCGCCAGCGGCACAGCCCTGCCCTTCGAGGATTCTTCATTCAGGCGGCTGAGTCATTCTGACGTGCTCTGTTGCCTGCCTGAGAAGCTCGAAATGCTGCAGGAATGCCGTCGGGTGGCGAACAAGGGTGCATTGATGCATTTTTCGGTCATACTTCCGGCGGCCGACTTGTCCGAAATTGACTACCAGCAAGCCATCGAAGTCGGACCGCCGTTTACGGACGCGCCGCAGGGCTATGAGCCTATGCTGCGTGAGTCGAACTGGCAGATCGTCGATCGCATCGATGTGTCATCGGAATATCAGCGATCGCTGCAAGCCCTGGTCGATGGAATGAACCGTAACACGCCCGAAATAAGAGCCATATTCGGCGACGAATTCGATGATCACCGGCAACACCGCGAAGATCAGATTGCGCTGGTGCAAAGCGGCATTTTGAAACGCGAGGTCTTCATCGCCAGCGCGGATTAGCGCTCGGTGTCATGCTGGATTAACGCATCAAATATTTGATTCGCGTCGTCCAGAATCGACGCTTCATCGGACGAACCCTTCTCTGTGTCGAGGAATAAGCGTTGCAGTTCGGCAAGTCGCTTCAGCTTGTTCTCGCTCAACAAAGTAAAATCGGGTGCCATCGCTTTGTTGATGTCGTTCGGTTCAAATTTCGCCAGGCCATCGCCGTATTCTCGTTTTTCGAGTTCTAGAAAACTGTTTCCGGCTGCAGAATTCAAATACAGAAATAGCAAAGGCAGATACTTGCTACCGAGTTCGCTTGGCTGAAAAACGTGAAAACAAGTGAGCGAAATACATTCGCTTTCATTCCAGATAAATCGAACACCAGTGCGACTAAAGACGCCGACCCATATTCGGCTCGGAAGCCTCTTCTCCAACGCATACCAGGGTTTTCGCATTCTGGTCAGGTAGCGGTGTTGAAAACCTGATTCTTCTCCCAAGCGAATGTAGCGGTCGACATTTGCATCCGAAGTCGCTTGTCCATCGAACAGATAAACCGGCTTATCAGCACCCAGTAGCGCTTCGAAATCCCTTGACGTAAATGTTTTGGCCTGCGCATGCCGCGCCTTGCTCAGACACGGAATCAGGCTCCGCTGCGGTAAGCCGTGTCTTTGCGCAGTCGACGGACTGATCGCAAAAAACGTATTCGCACCGGTCGCAATACCCCTGGAAAATCTCCCGTAGGTCGAGAATGGCACCACGTTTGAAGGCTCTTTACTGGCCGCCTGGGTGCCGGGGAAATAGGAACGCCATTTGCGATCAATGTCGAGGCTCGATGCTCCGTAATCAATAAACTCGGCTTGATCAAGGAAGTCTGCAAGCTTGCCAAGTTGATCATGCGAATCGGCCTGATAGAAACGAATGTCACGAGCCGGCTCCGCCCCTTTCTCTGCCAGCAGCACACAGGACGTTGTCATGGCATCGTCAAATGTCTTGCTCTTGTAGGAAATTGAGATGATGTGCCGCAGATTTCCGCTCTCGAGGAGATATTTCTTGATCTCCCGGCCATAGTTCGCGTTGAGAAATTCTGTGGGAATAATGAACGCAAGCCGTCCTCCTGGCTTGAGCAGTGCAAGTGCCTTGATCAGGAACCACCCGTAAATATTGGTCTGCACGCTAAATGATGTACCGGTGTTCGAGGAGACGATTGCGCGAACATCTTCCTTGTTTTTGACATAGTGATGTTTGTAATACGGCGGATTGGCGATGATTCCGTCGTATCTAGCCGACCAGTCGTGTTCGTTGATGAAGTCCTTGCTAACGATGGAATTCTTGATCTCCATGCGCTCGCAGATGCCCGACAGGCCAGCTGCAAGCCGCTCATCTTTTTCCCACAGCATGAAGCTGGCTTGCGCCGCAAACGCCGGATCCGTCGACCAGAGTGCCCGCTCAAACACACCAAGGCCGGCACAGGGATCAAGTATTTGTGGATTCCTTGCGGAGACTTGAGCGATCCATTGACTCATGAAGCAGGCAACAGAATACGGCGTAAAGAACTGACCCAGTTTCTTGCGGTGAGCGAGATCACTATTCGCCGCGTACCTCAGTTCCAGGTCATTCGAGGACAGGTCGGCCACCTGCAGATCTTTTTCAACTGGCCTTGTACCCGTCTGTGCCACTGAGGTTCCTGTCTGAACAACGAAAGACGCCCCTTTCGGGGCGCCTGTCGTTCTGTCTGAAGCTAGTTATGGACTGGTGATCTCGGTATCCCACAAGTAATCAGTATGCCCGTTGCAGATTTCATTGAATTCTACTGCTTCTGCGTTCGGCTCGTCTCCACTGTAGAGCGCCTCGATCACGTCGCCGCGAGCTGCCAATAACGCTTTGTGATCGGCTCCTGTAATCGAATGAAGACGCCGGTACTTGCCGCCGACGAAATGACTTAACCAGCTCCACGAAGCGATCTTGCCCTCTTCAAGCGCTTTGTCCATAAGCGGTGCAAACGTGCTCTCGAAAATTTCGTCCGCACGATCCTCTGTGCTTTCGTTACAAATGTAGTAAACAGACATGCCTGCGTCCGCACGTGCGGCATCAGGGTCGCCGCCCGCCAGATCGACTGCCCAGATGTAGTCGTCGTGTGCGTAACAGATATCGGAACGATCACTGTCGCTATCCAGGGCGTCGAATCTAGCCGCCATCGTCTCTTGTGCGTCCAGAAGACCGTCTACAGTTTCGGCCGAGTAGTACATCACCCGACGCCAACGTCCGCCAGTATGATGAGAAAGCCAGCCCCAATTGTCTATAACGCCCTCTTCCACAAGCTCGTTGTAGATGGGTGCTTCGATTTCTTTGACTATCTCGTCCGCATCGCTCTGACCGCTTAATTTACAGTAGCTATAGGTCGCGTAGCTGAATGCGATCGGACCGTCCTGCTCTTCTTCTTCCACCTGCGCCATGCAGGCGACCGATATCGCTCCTGCAGCCACAGCTGCAACGAAGATACTCTTCTTATTCATTGGTTCTTCCCCTAGATCATTGTTTTTATGGTGCACCGCGCCAGGGCGATGATCGGGCAATTGTATACGAAGGCAAGGTCGCTTTCAGGATTTCTGCAGGCTTGCGCGCGGTTACGGCATCAAAAAAAGTGGGCGCGATACCTGTATTCACAAGTATCAACGCCCACCAATCGGACTTTGCAGGGTGTCGATTATCCTGCGTGCAAATCGCTCA
>CAYLSX010000056.1:11830-13062 GCA_964386685.1 uncultured Woeseiaceae bacterium
ACGACACTTTCACTGAGAACCGTGTTCTCATATAGGGCAGACCCGTGTACCACCTCATTCATCTCATATGGATTTGGCATAAGGAACTTGCACCGAAGATCCGTGTCGCAATATGGATACCCCGGCATCGCTACGCCGAGTCTTTTTTGCAGGAAATTGAAGTCCACCCGGTTTAAGATTGTGTCGGGATTATTCACTGACAAAAAAATCGGGAGATTCCATGCGCCAGCTCACAGCAGTCGTTGCATTGCTATTTTTCTGCTCCGCAGGCAACGCACAGAACCTTACAGAGAGAAGAATGTCCAGTGCGGACATCGGCACGGTCGTGTTCATGGCGCCCGAAAAATGGACGGGTTACGAAAGCTATGACGACCTCGAAGCCGTGTCCGTCTACGAATTGTCGTCCAGCAAGGACAAAATCAAGCTGAGAATCGGTGCCAAGTATGTGGATCTGGATGTCCGGGCTGAGGACGCGACCCTGGACGAACAGATTATCACGAGGCTCGACAGCTATCTCACCTACGCCATCGCCGAGTATGTCGAGAGACCGGACAAATACGAAATCAGGGCCGCTCGATTCAGCCCCCGCAACCACGGCATATACGCGCGAATATTCGACCGAAGTCCGGCAAAGGGCGCTTCCCCCTTCTTCACCCATGGCGCACGCATACTGGGTAACCGCTTCATTACTTTCTCTCTGAATTCGAACGACAGCGACCTGTCTGCACTAAAGCAGACACTCGATGTGGTGAGCAGCGTCAGCGCCAAGAATGAGTGGGCTAACGCGCCTGACTTCTTCGAGTGCAAGGTCGAGCAACTCGTGGGCTTCGGAATCGTCGACGAGCAATGGGGCGCAATCACCGCCAAGTCGGTTAAACACACCTTTACCGTCAGAAGGACCCGGACAGGAGATGAGCACTCGGAATCTTCGGAATGGGTATTCGCGGGGCCGGATGAGGAAAACACCGCCGCGTACTGCGATAACGAATTAATTGCTCACGGGCTGTTTGTCTGCCACGGCAATCAGGACGAGGCATTCCGCATGGACTCGAAGACGCTACGCTTTATCTATGTCTATTTGGGTGGCTACCATGACGTGCCACCGGAAGTCGTGCCAGACGAAGAGAGCCCGAAGCCGCAAATGGGTATCGGCACTTGCGAGGCTAAATGAACAGATTGCCGCTAGTTGCCCTTGCGATCTGGCGATATCATTTCGCCACGAACCGGTTCAC
>CAYLSX010000057.1:0-12990 GCA_964386685.1 uncultured Woeseiaceae bacterium
GCGGCGTTGTAATGATTAACTACGGCTCACCGTTTGTTACCGAGGAAGCGAACCTTTATTCGCGGGAACGAAAGGCTGCTTTTGAAGCTCATCTGGAGGAAAACGAACTGGAAGAGGACGATGAGCTGGAAAAAGCGTTCCAGGAACTCTATGACCGGGAACATGGCCCCTACCCTTATTCCACACTCGAGCAAGTCCTCGATCATTTCGATCATGTTGTATCGCTCGTTGGTATCGAGCACGTTGGCATCGGATCTGATTATGACGGTGTCGGCGATTCCCTGCCGGTCGGACTGAAGGACGTGTCCAGCTATCCGAATCTGATTGAAGGATTGCTGAAGCGCGGTTATAACGAAGACGACATTCGAAAAATCCTGGGCGAGAACCTGCTTCGCGTCTGGGCGGCCGTAGAGGAGTACGCGTCGTCTCATGAAACGTAGATACTTTTTCGCAACGGCTCTCGCTGTATTTGTACTTTCAGCGTGCACACCTACAACGCCCGAGTACGACATCATCATTCGCGGCGGCACCGTCTATGACGGCCTCGGTGGTAATCCATTTGTGGGCGACGTAGCGATTAACGGTGACCGCATTGCTGCTATTGGCGACCTGGACGGCGCGAGCGCGCACCAGGAGATCGATGCGGCAGGCAAAGCGGTGTCGCCCGGTTTTATCAATATGCTCTCCTGGGCGACGGCCTCGCTTATCGAAGACGGCCGAGGCATGAGTGACCTTTTGCAAGGCGTCACACTGGAGGTCATGGGCGAAGGCTGGTCGATGGGACCGTGGAACGATCGCCTGAAAGCATACAATCTGGCCCGCCAGGGAGACATCAAATACGACATCGAGTGGACGAGTCTCGGTGAATACATGGAATACCTGACGACACAGGGCATTTCGCCGAACGTCGCATCGTATGTCGGTGCTACGACGGTACGCATTCATGAAATCGGTTTCGACAATCGCAAAGCAAGCGAAGATGAACTTGCCCGCATGCAGGATCTTGTACGTATCGCAATGCGGGAAGGCGCGCTCGGGCTTGGCTCGTCTCTTGGATATGCGCCGGCCAATTTCGCCGACACCGATGAACTCATTGCACTGGTTAGCGCCGCAGCAGAATTCGGCGGCGCGTACATTTCTCATATACGGTCTGAGAGCAATTGGCTCGTCGAAAGCGTCACGGAATTGATCGATATCGCCCGGGCTACGGGAGCACCTGCGGAGATATATCATCTCAAAGCTTCCGGCAAACAGCATTGGCACAAGCTCGACGGCGTCCTGGGGATGATCGAGGCGGCGCGTGAGGAAGGCCTGGCAATAAGCGCTGACATGTACACCTACAACGCGAGCGCGACGGGACTGAATTACTCGATGCCATTGTGGGTCCAGGAAGGAGGTCATGATGCCTGGGTGGCCAGGCTGAAGGACCCGGACATACGGGCGAAAGTTTTTCACGAGATGACCACCAATAACTCCGATTGGGACAATGCTTATATGCAGGTTGGCCCCGAGAATATTCTGCTGCTCGGCTTCAAGACCGACAGATTGAAGCCCTTGATCGGCAAATGGCTAAGCGAAGTCGCCGAGGAACGTGGCACACATCCGGCGGAGACTGCCATCGATCTGGTTATTGAGGACAATCATCGAGTCGATGTCAGCTACTTCGGAATGACTGAGGACAATATCCGCAAAAAGATGGCGCAGTCCTGGGTAAGTTTCGGATCAGACGAGCAAGCCTCGGCAACGGAGGGCGTGTTCCTGTTATCCAACAATCATCCGCGGGCATTCGGCACATTTGCCCGTGTGCTCGGCAAGTACTCACGCGATGAAGGCATCATCCCGCTTGAAGAGGCCATTCGACGCATGACGTCCCTGCCTGCAGCGAACATACAGATTCGTGAGCGCGGTCGACTAAAAGAGGGTTACTACGCCGACGTCGTCGTGTTCGATGCCGCGACCGTGACCGATCACGCCACCTTTCCGGACCCGCACCAGTACGCCACCGGGGTGGAGCAGGTTTTCGTTAACGGCGTACGGGTGATTCAGGACGGCGTGCACAACGGCGCGATGCCCGGCCGTGTGGTTCGTGGCCCCGGCTGGGACGGCTGGCCTTAAACCTCGATCTTGTCCATCGCGATCAGCAACAGGGTCAGGCTAATTAGCACAACTGCGCCGAAGCCGGCGATACTGCAAACAAGAAAAATCGTATCCACTGTATTTCCCGATAGAGATCCAGCCCCCTTTTTAAGGGTCCAGTCATGTCAGGAAAATTCGTATATGTACGTATTCGTGGCGTGGCATATCACATGGTGAATATCGCGGCGAAGGTCACGATGCTGTTGAAAAAATGTCCCAGCCTTACGTTTTCGTTGGGGCTGTGCTGATTATTGTCGAAGTTGACAGTCGGCACCCCTAGCGCCGGGAGGCCGAGTGCTTCGATAAACGGTGCAATCGGTACGGACCCACCACTCGTGCGTTTTTGCACGATTGGCCTGTCCCAAACCGCATTGATCGCCGCCACGACCTGTTGCGCGTGGGGATTGTTCAACGCCGTTCGATAAGGATTCATGTTTCCCCCGCGAATCACTCTGACTATGCGGCCGTATTCGGCACGGACTGTATCGCTCGGCTCCTCCGCCACGAGGTGAAACCCCTGTGCCTGGATATGCGCCGTTATTTTCTGGTAAATATCGTCCCGCTTCGTCTCTTTGACCAACCGTACATCGATGGCCGCCGTTGCGGTGTCCGGCACGATCGTCCTCGCCTCATCGCCTATCCACGCACTTCTCAGGCCACGTACATTCAGTGACGGGTACTGGATGGCTTCCTGCAGCGAGTCTCCGACTTTGTCTGCCTGCGAAAAACCCAATTGACGTTTGAGCTCTTCCAGATCATCGGGTACTGCGTCCAGCACTCGCTGATCCTCGGGTGTGAAGTCGATGCCGTCGTAGAAGCCTGCAATCACGACGCGACCCTCGGCATCCTTCATCGACGCCAGAAGTTGTGAGAGCTGCATCGCCGGGTTGGGCGCCCAGTTACCGTAGTGGCCGCTGTGCAATGGTACTTTAGGCCCGAACACCGTCAGATCGAGTGTCATGATGCCCCGCCCGCCAAACACGACCGTCGGATTGTCCGACTGATGAAGAGGTCCGTCGAATATTAGTAACAAATCCGCGGCAAGCTTGTCCCGGTATCGGGTAATTGCCGGCACCAGGTTGGGCGAGCCCGCCTCCTCCTCGCCATCGAGGATGACCTTGATGTTCGACGTCAGGCCGATGCCGGCAGCATTGAGGGCATCCAGCGCCGCCAGCAGACCGATGATCGGCGCCGTGTCGTCGGACGCCGATCGGGCGTAAATCCGCCAGTCATCCTGAAAGTCCTCGGCGGCGTCGAAATCGACGATCTTCGAGCTGTCCGATAACTTGTTGTCCCTCAAGACCGGCTGAAAGGGATCAGATTGTCGCCATTTCGAGGGGTCGGCCGGCTGGCCATCATAATGGCAATAGAGCAATAGCGTTCTGTCGGCATCTGGTACTGATAATTCTCCAAAAACCAATGGATTACCGTCTGTTTCCAGAATCTCACTCACGAGCCCTCGGCGCGCCAGCTGAGCATGCAGGAACTCGGCTTTACGGCGAATATTGGCAGTGTCTGCAGCAACAGGCGGGATCGCGAGCGCACCCATCAGGTCAGTCAGGATCTCCTTCTGATGGCCGTCCACATAACTCTCGACAGACTGGCGCAATTCCTGTGCCGGCAAACTCCATGGCAACAACAAGAGAACAACAGAAAGCAGTGGTGCCGTGCTTGATGTCATGGCGAGAATCTTTATTCTTCGAAGCCGACGCACAATATACCTGTCAGGCACCCTACTCTTCCACCAATCATGAAAGTGAAATCGTCAGCAATGAGAACTTGTAAATCTATCCTTGGGATCAGCATACTTTTTTTCAGCCCGATCGCTGCGACAGAGGATGACTTGACACCAGCCTTGCTCAGCAGCGGCGAACAGAGTCTGCAAAGTCTTATCGAGTTCCCCGACTGGCGTGGCGATGCCGAGATCTCGATTCTTTGCGGCGCCCGTCTGGCGGCGGACGGTGAGTTTCTCGACAACTATTGCTGGGGCTTCGACCGGCGAAAATTCTATTACATCAGAAAGATTGAGGAAGTGGTCGGCGACGCCAGAGCCATACCGGCACGGCTGAATGGCGAGAACAGACCCGTCTGGATTCAGTATTCAGTCGATTTCAGGAAAATCGGAGATGCGAGATCGATCATTGTAAATCCGAATTGGGGTTTCAATCGAAAGGACTACGGCAGGCACTACATATCACCCCAGCTCTATGATGCCCCGAAGAGATCAATGTACTGTCACAAGGACATGTCTTTCACTGTACAGATGCAGATAGATGAAAGCGGCAAGATTCAGGACGCGAAAGTAATCAGCGGCAAGGCCAATGATGAGTGCCAGACGAAACTTGCGGAGTTTGTCGAGCATGCCAAATACATGCCCGCCGTTCATCAGGGCGCATACGTCGCCGTTAAGTACGTCGATTTCTGGTTTCGCTCGTCCGACAGATGGACTGGCAGAGACGATTAGTCGGGTAGACTATTCGAATGTAAACGGTTTCTGGTCGCGCGCCGCGTTCGGCAAATATTTTTCCCGCATGGCATCGTGCTTAATTGGAGGGAATTCCTCGAGAATGACGCGCCGAACGTGATTCTCTGCGATCAGAATCTTGTCATTGGCAATTTTTGCCAGCGCCCTGGCATCCTGCAAGGCGTCCTTCGCTTCCTGCAGGTGCCGTGGTTTTGCCCGATCGGCATTCTCGTGGAGACGCCGGGTGATACGCTCGGCCTTCTCAACTGACTTTCGCGCTTTTGCCTCGTGCAGCCGGGCCTTTGTCAGTGTCTTCAGTGTCTGCCGCAATTGTCCGCCGGCGGATCGTTTTATCAACTGAATAACGATAAGCACGATGATAATGGAGCCGATTATGGCGGCCACTACCAATGCCCAGTTGCTTTTGAGGACGTCCCAATCCATCGCGTTACATCAAGTCATTCTTCGTTGGACTTGAACAATGATGCGTTATCCTGCATCAAGCGGCAGGACGACAGGCGCTCTGAAAACCTAGTCGCTGGGTGATCCCGTCGGCCATTCCGTGTTGAACGGAAATGGCTTGTCTTCGGAATTGAACGACAGGTAGCGCATGATCTGGTAAGTGTATGTCGCCAGCGACTGTCCAAGTCCTGTCAGCTGTTTATTGGACTCCGCGGTAAAGAGTACCCACAGGAACTGAAAAACGACCACTGCGCCGAAGACAATCCTCGTGATCATGTAGATGACGACGAATACCGCCATGAATAGCAGGCGCACCCATGTTGAGCGGCGTTTGAGATTCTGTTCCAGTTGCCCGCTGTTATCGCTGGCAGCCTCGCCCAGGTCTTCCGGCAACTCGTCAGGCGTTGTTTCATTCTGGCTCATCGTCAATACCCTCTTGCCAAGCGTCAGCAGAAATAATACTCCTTTTATGGTCGATTAGTCGCCAAGGAAATATACGTACACCACGTAGGCCAATAAGACGGCAACGACAATAGCCAGGATGCCTCCTGCCCCACCTTCCTCTTTCAGCGCCGGGGGCGGCGGCGTGTCCGAATCACCATGCCCGGCGATTGCCTCTGCAAGATGCTTGGCCTCGGCAAGCCCCAGCCCGGTTTCCTCGCGGATCAATTTGATAGCCGCAATCTTGCGTCCGGCAGCGATCAGCTGATAAATCTCCGCCGATAGTTCCTGATCTTCCATCATACTGTCCTCATGCTCAGTCAATGATAGATGCTATTTCGCGCCGGCGCTCGGTCAAAGCGCGATTTCTGATATGCACCCGGCAACTCACCGAAGGGAGAATAACAATGAAAAGGAACGGAGTGGCGCTTGACGGCATGCCCTATTCTTTCCGAAGGGGTACCACGTGCAATTCCCAATCGGCATGATCATCGGGTCCTTTGGGTCCGATCATGCCTTCGGCTGAATGAAGTAGCACTACAGGATCATAAACCACGCCGGCTTTAATAACGTGCCGTATATTGCGTGCTACTTTGATATCGTCGAGCGGGTTTCCGTTCACGACATAAAGGTCGGCCAGCTTGCCCGCCTCCACTGAACCGAGCTTGTCACCGATACCGAGAGCATTGGCGCCGTTGATTGTTGCTGCCTTCAGCACAGCGACGTTCGGCAAACCTGCGTGCACCATTGCAAGCAATTCGCGATGAAAGGCGAAGCCCGGCAACAATGTCGTGTAGACCGGCTCATCGGTGCCGACGACGAGAAGATTGCCACCGCCCGACTCGTATAAGCGATTCAGTTCCAGAACCCGTTGTGCATACTCGGCGGCATCGGATTCCGGTGGCGGCGGTCCCCTCTTCTCGAGCAAGGCTTGCGCGTAGGGCGTGAAATATTTCGCCTCGTCGACCCACGACATGTCCTGACCGAGCTCGTTTCTTAAATTGATGCCGCCATACATCTGCAGGTTGGCGTCGTAAAACACCTGGTGTTTGATAATCAGATCGATCATCTGATCCATTTCTGCACTCTTCGGTCCCCCACTTCCCAGGGTGACTTGATGTTCGATCCGGTCGATGCCCATCAGAATCGCGTCTCTCAGATGTACATCGTATTCAACGTTATAGTTGGACAGGTGCCCCGTCGTCGTCATGCCATGTTTGTGGGCCTGCTCGATCAGTATCTTTGCCTCGCCGGGTGTTGCCTGCTTGATCTTGATACTCACGACACCCTGTTCCGCCCAATAATCCACCTCCGAGCGAATCTCCGCTGCGCTGATGTCGTTCGGCCAGGCGGGGCAGTCGTCTGCTGCCGTCTTGATACTGTACTCGCAGCGAAATGCGCCGAAATACGGGCCTGATGCAAAAAGCCGGGGCCCCGTTGCTTCGCCGGCATCGACGAGATCGCGTTGTTCGATTACACGCTGCGGGTAATACTCACCTGCCGACCAGGTCGAGGTAACCCCGTTGGCAAGAAATATGATGCCGTTATGCACCACTTCCTCGGTGCGCCCCTCGTCCACAAGATCCAGGTTGTAATGTGCATGCAGGTCGATCATGCCCGGCAGTATCGTGTCCGACTCGGCCAGGTCGATAACTGTTGTAGCCGAAATAACCTTGTCCTGAATATCCGCGTCGACCTCCACAATTTTGCCGTCGCGAATCACGATGCCCGAGTTCTTGCGGCGATCATCGCTGATACCATCGAACAGCCAGCCACCTCGAATAACGAGTTCGCCCTGCGACGGTGCGGACCACTGAGCGTTAGTCGTCGCCGCCAGAAAACAAATGAACGCATTCATTAAAAGCAATTTTTTCATCGATGATTCCATTAGTGACTTATGACCGGCAAAACCAGCCGCGACGGATATCTGCCGTTGTGATAAATCGTTTGTTCGGCGATCTCGATTCGATTGCTCATGCCGAATGTCTCACCATTATTCAGGTTGCGGGTGAAACGCGGAAAGTTACTCGACGAGATTTCGACACGCAGCTTGTGCCCTGCGGGCACCGTGTAACTGGTGGCCCACAAGTCGATCGTGTACGTATAGATTTCTCCCGGCACGATGGGTGACGGGTCTGCATCTTTATCCCGGAAGCTCGCACGCAATATGCCTTCCTGTATTAGCAGACTATAGCCGTCCGGATAGACGTCGACCAATGCTGCGGTGAAATCCGTGTCTGTCGCGCTTGAAGAGGCATAGATCTCCACCGAAATCGGGCCCGTAATGTCCATGTCGTTGTGTAGCGTTCCTGTCTCAAAGGTCAACACATCGTCTCGCTCAATCAACACGGCGCGATCCGGAAGCCCGGCGGCACGGCTCCAGACATCAGTATCTTCGACAATCCTTACCGGATTAGCAGGATCGTATTGGTAGGTATCCTCCGGCTCTTCGTTGGGCAGCACAAAATCCAGCACGCCGTCGTCAGGATTGGTCGCATGCCCTTCACTGTGCAAAAACAGTGAGCGCAGCCTGGATTCTTTCGGCGGCCACTGCTCGCTGTAACGCCAGTCATCGTCCCCGATGTTGAAATACTGTACGCGTGGCAGGTCGATAAAACCGTTGTCCTCACGCTTTAGAAAGTAAGTAAAGAACTCCAGCAACGTATCACCATAGGTACTGACCGCCTCGGTGCCGATGTCACGCCTGCCAATATTTGTTGGAACTTCGGCGCCGGACAGGTGCATCGACATCCCGTCGTGATCCCAGGGACCCATGATCAGCCATTGGCTGTCGCTCGAATCGGCGTCACCGCCATAGAGTTTGACGCCCTCCCAGATCGCAATCGAGCCCCGCGTGAAAGTGTCATACCAACCACCGAAATGCAGTACCGGCACTCGGATCCTCTCGTAGTCATCAAGGGCCTTTTCGCGCTTGGCACCTGGATCAGCCAAATAGCCATCAATCCGTTCACGCCACAACACATCGCGTAGACCGTACGCCTCACCCATATTGATAAGGGGCAGGTGGTACAGGTCGATTTGTTCAGTGTCCTGGTATTCGCCGTTTTCGGCGTCGTCAAGATCCAGCGTCCAAAGACCGCTGGCTTGTAGGGGATAGGCACCATCCAGCACCTGCTTCTCGCGTGCCAGGGTAATATTTGCCGCCGAGATGGCCTTTATCGCTGGATGGCCACTCGCCGCTGCCGCCAGCGCCGTATAGCCGTAATACGACTCACCCATAGCGCCGACGATGCCGTTGCTCCATTCCTGCGACACGATCCAGTCGATCGTGTCATAGGCGTCCAACATTTCCTGGTCGTCCGTGTATGCGGTGAAGGTCCCTTCCGAGCCGAATCGCCCTCGAACATTCTGTGCAATGTAAGCAAAGCCCTTTTCGGCAAAAAATTGGCCGATAGCGGGCTGATAGACATAGTCTGTTTTGTTTCCGTACGGCACGCGACACAGGATGACCGGGAATGGCCCCCTGCCCGGCGGCAGATAGACATCTGTCAGCAGATTGACGCCATCTCGCATCTCGACCTGTACGTCCTCGGCCACGCGAACGCTGCAACCGCTGATGGCTGCCTGTATTGAGATGATCATTAGAATTCCCAGGCACGATCTGTTCATGGCGCCCCGATTGTATCAGCCCGAATTGCCGAATCTTCCGCCCCGGGAATCGAGGCAAACCGTGCGTTTGTCGATGGCGCCACGGTGGGGACTGTGTGTATTCTTGAAGCAGGTCCCACGGAAACAGTTGACGATTCTTGTTCATACCGGTCAAACCAGACTTTCCACTGCCCAGGTTTCCTTATCTGACCGTACTGGTGTGTGCGTTCTGCCTTGCCGTATTCCTTCACCAGATCAGTACCTGGGAAGACTATGAGAAGGCCTTTACTTCCTTCTGTTCCGAGCCCAAAGGGCGCCTGACCGAGATGCTCATGGTCCGCATCGCGGAAGCCGACACCGATTCGGCATGCTTCGATGTACTTCTCAATATCGATACCTCGCAGAACCCGACCGAGACCATTCAAAAAATGGCGGATAGCTCAAAAACGCTCGTGGGCCTGAGCCGTGAAGATTCGCGTCTCTTCGTTCTCGATAAGCTGACCGAGCAGTACCGGCTCTACCAGATCAGGGTGCCAACCTACCCCGACAACGAGTTTGCCTACTACACCGGTTCCTGGAACCCGATCGCCATGGTGACATCCAGTTTCACGCATGGCAGCTGGACTCACATCATCTTCAACCTGATTTTCTTTTACGCGTTCGCAACGACGATCGAGGTGCTCATCGGCAGCATGTCATTCATCGCCGTCATTATTGCGATCTCGATATTTAGTGGCGTGTTTTCGTCAATGGCCGCCGGATTGATCGGACAACATTACGCGACGCTGGGCCTGTCGGGCGTGGTAATGGGCATGATCGGCCTGTACGCCTACCTACTACCGTCCGGCACCATTCGCTGCTACTACTGGTTCATTGTGATCTTCGGATCCGTCGCAGTGCCTGCCTGGGCGCTGGCAATCTGGTACATCGGCCTGGACGTCTACAACCTGTTTGCCAATGCAGACAACGGCGTGGTTGATGTCATGGCGCATGTCACCGGCGGGGCTGCCGGCTATCTGTACGGCGTCATCTTTCTCAGAGCCAAGCGACGTGAGATCCGCGCGATGGGGCTCATCAAGCCGATCGGCGAGCCCGGCGTAATCTAACCACCCTCCTATAGCAGTGTTACCAGTTGGCTCTTTGTCATCGCTCGTCTCCTGAATCAGGCGATAATGAGAAGCGACGTGCCAGCACTAAATTCTCCTAATTCTAAGATGCGACATGCCGACAAAAAGTGTCATTTGTCCTGTGAGCCCAAAAACTGCACCAGCCTGACCATCGCCTGCGTGTCGAATTCGCAGTAGCGCAGCAGTTGTTCCTTCAGTTCGGCCTTGCGTTCAGGGATGGTGCCCAGATCAATAGCCTCGAGATAACCTTTAGAAGCAGCCATACCCTCTTGTATTCCCTCTAGTTCTGAGTACTGCATGTCTGCGGCGATTGTCGGCAGTACGGCTTTGAGTGACCACGAGCCATGCATCTCCGGATGGTAGTAGTACTCCCTGGTCACGGGCGCCAGGTCGACCAGTCGATCCACGATCGCCCCCAGTGCCGGCTCCAGGTCCGGAAATCGCACGGCCAGTTCCCTGATCATGCGTTTCTCGTAGGGCGTGTACATCAAGACCGGCCCTTCGGTGCCGAGGGCCCGAATCAGCGACTCTGCGAGGCGCCGCATCGGCGGATCACCAGTCAGGTCCAGAAATTCCGCATGCTCCATGGATCCCACTGCAGATTCATAGTGGCAAGACCACTGAAACGGCAGCGTCTCGTACGGCCTCGTGCCAGCCCAGATGGGCACTGCCGGCATGATGGTCTCGAAATCAAGGTAGTTACGCGGATAGGCGAGCTCCGCGACGAATTTCGATGCCCCGGGCAGCAATTCGGGCCCACCCGTGGCAGTTACGCGCTGGATGCGCTGCTGCTTGTCAGTCAATCGACTCGCGGGCACCTCACGAAGGTCGAGATACCCATCGCGAACGAACTCACCCAGCTTCTCCTTGTTACCTGCCAGCCCGAGCACCGGATACTCGCTATCCGACGGCCAGCAATAGGAGATGAACGGACATTCATAGGGCTCGAAACAATGCTGGCCGACAGGAATGTCGGGCTCATCTCCTGCCGCTGCATTTCTTGCGTCCCTCACCCACTCAGGAATGGCGGGCATCAGATGCCCCACGTCGTCCGCGATGTCTTGCTCGATCAGCAGCCCCTGATAGTCACCGTCGCCGGCATACACAAAAGTATTATCGACATGTGCCAGGGCAATTCCCTTCATTCGATGCCCCATGCCCTGAAAGACCCAGGCCTGCACGGCGCAGTCAAAGGCATGCTCTTCCTTTACCGAGGTTGAAGCTTTCACCTCGACGATCTGCCAGCCACCGCTATCGCTGTCGGGCATCAGCGCATCGACCCGCACCAGCACGCCGTCATACTGGAAGGTGGCCTCGAATATCGGAAAAGAAGGGCCGGCCCCGACCAGCCTGGCGGTCTTCTTCAAGGCGTGGCTCAAGCCCCCCTCATAGGGGATGAATTTCGCCTCCTCACTGCCATAAATTTGCTGTGCGACATCCCCTATCCGGTGCCCTATCTCGAATGCAGCCTCGGTCGAGGCACTGATCACCTTCAGCTCGGGCCGACGGATTTCAAGATGCAGCCGCTTCAGGCATTGCCTGGCGGACATGAGCTTGGATTTGGAGAGAAACGGCTTCATAGGTAGCTTCCACAATATCCCGCAGAGCCTGGGGTTGCTACAAAAGGGCTTTGCGACGGCTTATGTTCGCGCAGGGAGCTGCCATGTCCGCGAAGGTGAAAATCAAACGCAGGATACTTGAGTCACTCACCTATCCCCGTCAGATCGCCAAGGCGAACGTCGACCTGTCCGCCTGTCCTCATAGTGGCCTGTTTCAGGCGAGCGACGACACGTGCCGGAAGTGCATCAAAAACTATGAGTGTGACTGGCTCAATTCAACAGATGAGTTCAACGACCTTGCGGCGAAGCCGATGGAGTTTCTGTATCGCGCGTTAACATTCGCTATCGATTACGTCGATGCCCGAAACGTCCTGAGCAATCACCACGAGAAGGATTGTGGTTGCGAAAACTGCGAATGGCTGGAGGACGCCCGCGACATCGCGCACGAGTACACGGAAATGACAGCGTAATTCACGACCCCCGGTTTGTCCGGCCTGACTGCCGATCAGGCCGTGGCGCGGTTTTGGTGATATCTTTAACGCCTGAATCAAACCACCAGCCATGCGGGACCGCCGGTGACCGAAGACCTGTTCAGACATGATTCCTATTTAAAGGAGTGCGACGCCGTCGTCACCGCCGTCGACGACGATGCCATCGTGCTCGACCGAAGTGTTTTCTATCCGATGGGCGGTGGCCAGCCCGGTGATACGGGGACTATTCGCTGGACCGGTGGCAGCGCCACTGTCATCGACACACGATATGGCGAAGGCGGTGCCATTCGACACGTCGTTGGCGAAGGTGCCCCAAAACCAAAGATTGGCGACGACGTTCGAGCCGAACTCGACTGGGACAGACGGTATCGTCACATGCGCATGCACACCGCACTCCATCTGTTGGGCTCGGTACTACAATACGGCGTTACCGGCGGCAGCATTTCAGCCGAAAAAAGCCGCCTCGATTTCGACATGCAGGATACTGTCGACAAAGAAGAAGTAGGCAAGGCATTAACAGCGCTCGTCGAGGGAAATCACGCCGTCAGTTGCCGCTGGATCTCTGACGAAGAACTCGAAGCTCAACCGGACCTCGTTCGCACCCTGTCCGTGCAACCACCGAAGGGCGCTGGAAAAATTAGACTGCTCGAAATCGAAGGCGTCGATCTTCAACCCTGCGGCGGCACACACCTGAATTCAAC
>CAYLSX010000058.1:0-12971 GCA_964386685.1 uncultured Woeseiaceae bacterium
TTTTAGTTACTGCAAATGCTCCAATCGCAATGATCAGAACCACCAGTCCAATCGCGAGCCACTTTTTCACTTTGACACCTCATCAAAGTCGAATCCAGCACCTTGTCCGGTCAATGCCATGCCAAGCTGTTTTGGCTGCAGAGTAACTGTCGGGTCGACATCGAAATACCAGGAACGATGACCATCACCTGCAACGAATTCGATACTGCAGTCGCCAACCGTGATCTTGTCATTATCCTGAAGCGTATGCTTCCGAATCGCGTGGCCATTCACAATGGTGCCATTGGTACTGCCGAGGTCGAGGAGTTTGACGCCGATGGACGAGTTGACGACCAGTGCGTGGTGGCGGCTCACCTGCACACTGTCCAAGCGGATATCGCAAAGCTCGTCCCGGCCGATCAGGACATGGCCGCCATTTAGTTTATGCTCCTGCGCGAACGTGTCGTTCACAAAAGCGATGAGTCGTCCGGTTGCCTGGCTTTTCTCCTCCAATGCCTGCACCTCCAGTTCCACGGCACCCGGCGTCTGAACCATGGTCGCAAGGCGGAGCAATTTCGAAGCCCTTTCGACCACGCCGGACCTGACCGGGGCCGCGTCCTCCATGTCTGCTAGCTCAAGGCACTTCGAGCAAAGATTGGCGATCTCATCAGGAATGCCGGAAGTGAGTGCCTGAATGGCGGTGATTGCATTGAACGTAAAAACCTCATCGACTTCGGAGGCGCCTGTACCTTCGACCCGCCGGCGAATGTATTCGTTGGTCTCGGCAAGGGTGAACGGTGCAAGGATGATACGTTTTGCGCCGACAGCGCTTATTACATTCAGAGGAGCGTCTTTCAGAATATCATTCAGACTCGGACGTCCGGAGAGGATGACCATCAGTCCAAACGCGTCCTTCTTTTCCATTTCAACCAAACGCCGAATCCTGTCGAGCACCCACTTGCCGTTATCCTGAGTTTCCTCGAGGCAGATGATGGTGCGGCGATTGTGGGTCTTCTGGAAGACCAGAAACATCTTCAGTATCTGTTCCAGATCAGTGAGGCTCATCTCTTTGGGATCGAAGCCTATGGCGCCGACGATCTCCCGCATCACCTCAATCGCGTTTGAACAAGGTTCTCTAATCCTCGCTATTGCGACATCACCCTTGACGCCGTCGATGAATCTGCTGATAACGAATGACGCTGCGGATTTGCCATCGCCGATCAGTATCGCCAGCGGCCGCGCTTTTTCGAATGCGGTGCCCAGGCTGGCGATCGCATTGCGATGGCAGTCGGTGACAAATGGCTGTAATGGCTCTTTTGCAGCCGGTGGTATGGGCGCTTCCGGCCCTTGTAGCTGATGCCCCATTGTGCACCTCGAATGGCCTTTTCTTAACAGTGTTTAAAGGCTCTTATTTGGATTTATTGTTCGATTTGGCAGTCTAGGCTACCCGGCACGCCAAGTAAAGTACCGCGCGAATAGTATGCTGTATCTAACTGATATTCCTTAACTATCTTAGGACTTAAACTAAATAACAAGCTCGGTTTCCACCTTACGACGGTTGTAATTCGAGCTCATGACGTAGCCATAGGCCCCGGTATTGGCGATCAGAATGACGTCATTCTCTTCGGATGGCGGCAGCAAACGGTCGCTGCCGAGCCGATCGCCGGTTTCGCAGATTGGGCCGACCACAGTGACTGACTCGGTAGCCGGCTCGTCTACACGCGTCAGGTTCACGATTTCGTGATAGGCACCATAGAGCGCCGGTCGGATTAGCGAATTCATGCCGGTGCCGACACCGACGTAACGCATGTCTCCCTTCCCTTTGACCTGAGTTACGCGCGTGAGCAATACGCCGGCCTGTGCCACGAGATAGCGGCCAGGTTCAAGCCACAATCGGTATTTTGGATAGGCCTCTTTGATCGCAGTCAGTGTTGCGCTTAAGCGGTCGAGATTGAGGGGTTTATCGCCGGGTTTTTCAGGTATGCCGAGTCCTCCCCCCAAATCGAGGGTTTCGACACCGGGAAATCGTTCCGCGACTTTTATCAGTTCGGCTGCGATTTCTCGCCAATTCTCCGGATCGAGAATGCCGCTGCCGCTGTGCGCGTGAATGCCGATTACTTCCGCGTTGGCCTCGCTTACGAGGTCGATGAGCTCGTCGACCTCGAACCTTGGGACACCGAATTTCGAATGCACGCCGGCGGTCTTGACATGCTCATGGTGACCTCGCCCCTGCCCTGGATCAATCCGAATGAATAACTTTTGCTTCTCGAAAATCTCCGACCATGCCTTCAGCGGATGCAAATTATCGAGTGTCAGTTGCAATCCTTTTTCGATTGCCCATTCGTACTCCGTACGCGGCGCGAAGTTCGGTGTGAAAAGTATCCGACTCTGATCGAGATCGGGCATGATTTCGAACAGCCAGTCAACCTCGCCAGGCGACACGCATTCGAAATCAGTACCCGTCTCGGCCAGGATTTGGAGCAGCTCGGCATTGAAATTCGCTTTGACGGCGTAGAGGACTCGATCGAGTGATGGCATGTTCAACAAGGACTGAGCGGCATTCCTGATGCTTTCGGCGTCGTAAACGTAGGCGTTAGCGTGTTGCTTAGCCAATTCGAGCAAGTCTGCACGTTTCCGCCGCCACCAGGGCGGCTCGCGATCGATAACTAACGGTCCTCCCTGAAATATTTCCTCCCAGCTCGGACCAAAAGCCGGGCTGCCGCCGGATTTTCTGATGATAGTCGCATGCAGCTTGCTCATGATCCGCGGCGCCTGCTCTTGTTCGATGACGAAACTGAAGTTCAGGTCGTTTGCCGCCTGAGAAACGAGGTGGATCCGCTCTTCCCCGAACACTTCGAAAGCCGGGGCGATGCGCGGCAGGATGGTGCGAATCTTTCGACCGACGAGGCTGACGGCGGCGCAGTTGCGGATGACCGTTACCCGGCAATATGCTTCGAGGTCTGTCAACAATGCATTTTCGGTGTCCTCCGATAACATGCCGTCCGCGGTATCGATCGAGACCGTTACATTAGTCTCCGAGGTCGACACCAGATCGACCGAAACGCCGTGACGCTTGAAACAAGAAAACACGTCCGCGAGAAATCCAACCTCATGCCACATGCCGACGCCACCCATGGACACGAGTGTCAGTCCCTTGCGCATCGCGATGCCCTTCACCTGCGGTTCTGTTTCGCTGGTGACCGAAGAGATGACCGTGCCGGATATATGCGGCGCCGCTGTGCACCGTATGAAGAGCGGAATATCGTGACGTCGCAAGGGAGAAAGACAACGGGGATGCAGCACGTGGCTGCCCGTCGACGCGAGTTCCTGAGCCTCGTCGAAATGCAATGCGACCAGGAGTCGCGCCGACGGCACAAGCTTCGGATCTGCCGTAAACATCCCTGGGACATCGGTCCAGATCTCCAGACGCCGCGCCTGCAATTTCGCAGCAAAATAAGCGGCCGAAGTGTCGGACCCACCTCGCCCGAGTAACACGGTCTCGCCATGCGCGTTCCTGGCGATAAACCCCTGAGTGAGGATTACCTTGCCTCTGCCGGATAATTTTCTGGCGAGATCCGGATCGGCCGCGTAGTCACAGGTGGCCGACAAATAGCTTTGGGTGACTGAGCGATTTGCGCGAATCTCACTTGTCAGAACATCCCTGGCGTCCTGCCAGTGCACATCGATTCCGAGGCTTTCCAGGTAGGAGGCACCCAGCCTGGTAGCCATGATCTCGCCGAGCGCCATGACCCGTACACGAACGCGGACGCTGACTTCATGCACCAGTCGCACGCCGGCAACCAGCTGCCCCAGTTCCTCTAGCGTTGTATCGAGTAGAGACGGACCATCCAGGCCCAATGCATCGGCCAGGTCATAATGCTGCTGCGTCAGTGCATCGAAGTAATCAGAAGATTCGCCGCTGACTGCGGACTGCAGAATCTCCGCCAACGCGTTTGATACCCCCTTCAGTGCCGAATGCACGACAACAAGCTGGAACCCGACCTCCAGTCGGTGTTGAACCCGCTCGGCGATCGTCTTCCAGTTGGCAGCGGTCGATACGCTCGTACCGCCAAATTTCATGACGACCCAATCGGACGTTGCAATGTTTTCGGGGGCACCCAGCGACTTGCTGTCAGTGAACTCGGCCTCATTCATTTTGTCATTCTCGTTTGTCATCGCGTTTCCAAAAAAAAACCCGCTCGGAGATTCCTTGCGGGTCTATGGGCAATAGCCGGTTTATTGTTAGCCGTTACTACTACCAGTCGCAACCACGCACCTCTGGCGCGCCATTTATTTTATGTGTTTATCGACACCGTAGATCACGGCGTACTGGCACATTACGTGGATGCGATTCACATTCAGAAACGCAGTAAAGCCAACCCTGTTCGATTCGTCAAGTTCGAGTGAAACTAATCGTCCCAGGCCGGCACGCTGGTTATGGCTCCCAGAGAGGCAGACGACACCTCGGCGCGGTATTTCGCCAGGGCCCCGCTCGTCACGCCGGATTTGGGCCGCTGCCAGTTCTCCCTTCGTTTCGCTAGCTCTTTCTCGCCCACGGATAGGTCGATGCGGCGCTGTTTTGCATCGAACGTGATCACGTCGCCGTCTTCGATCAGGGCGATCGGCCCACCGACAGCCGCCTCGGGCGAAACGTGACCGGTGACGAATCCGTGGCTGCCACCGGAGAAGCGTCCATCAGTCATCAGCGCGACCTCGCTGCCGAGGCCCTTGCCCATAATCGCGCTGGTCGGGCTTAGCATTTCGCGCATACCCGGCCCGCCTTTCGGTCCTTCGTAACGAATGACGATGACATCACCGGCCTTGATTTCATCGTTCAGGATGGCCTGCAGTGCGAGTTCCTCGGAGTGAAACACACGCGCCCTGCCCTCAAATCTTAGTCCCTCTTTGCCGGTTATCTTGGCGACGGCACCATCCGGCGCGAGGTCGCCATACATGATGACCAGATGGCTGTCCGCTTTGATCGGATTGTCGAAGTCGCGAATGATTTCCTGGCCGTCGGGATAGTCGGCAACATCGGCCAGATTTTCCGCGACTGTGCGACCGCTTACGGTCATGCAATCGCCATGCAAGAGACCGTGATCGAGCAGGCGCTTCATCAACGGCTGAATACCGCCGATTTCGATTAACTCTGACATCAGGAACCTGCCACTTGGTCTTACATCAGCGAGTACCGGCACATTTGCGCCGATACGGTTGAAATCGTCCAGAGTGAGATCGACGCCAGCCTCGTTGGCGATCGCCAGTAGGTGTAGAACTGCGTTTGTCGATCCGCCAAGCGCGATGACGACCGTGATCGCATTCTCGAAAGCATCGGAGGTAAGAATGTCGCCGGGCTTGATGTCCTTTTCGATCAGGTTCATGACTGCATCGCCAGCTCGACGGCAATCGTCGATCTTGTTCTGCGACACTGCTTCCTGTGCCGAGCTGTTTGCAAGGCTCAGACCCAGCGCCTCGATCGCCGACGCCATCGTGTTCGCCGTATACATACCGCCGCACGAACCCGGGCCGGGAACGGCCGTTTGCTCGACCTCGAGTAATTCCTGCTCGTCGATGCTGCCAGCCGAGAAAGCACCGACAGCTTCGAATACGGAAACGATATCGCGACGCTTCGCACCGGGTTTGATCGTGCCGCCGTAAATGAATACGGAAGGCCGGTTCAGCCGAGCCATCGCCATGACACAGCCGGGCATGTTCTTGTCGCAACCGCCGATCGTAATCAGTCCGTCAAACCCCTGGGCGCCGGCTACCGCCTCGATCGAGTCTGCGATGATTTCCCTGGAAACGAGTGAATAACGCATGCCGGGCGTGCCCATGGAAATTCCGTCGGACACGCTGATCGTGTTGAAGATGACGGCCTTGCCGCCGGCGGCGTCTGCAGCGGTCGCCGATTCTTTGGCGAGTTGATCGATATGCATGTTGCATGGCGTAACCATGCTCCAGGTGGAGGCAATGCCGATTTGCGGCTTCGAGAAATCCTTCTCGCTAAATCCGACGGCACGCAGCATCGCCCGGCTTGGTGCCTGTTCGACGCCATCAACAACAACGCGCGAGTAGCGTCGCAGCTCTTTTTCGGTCATGGAAATCGCTCTAGTTGATCAGTTATTCTTCTGTCTTGGAATCATCATCTCTGATCATAACCGCGATTCGCCGGAAAATGTTCGCGTTAGCCGCTTCGGGTGGAAGGTCCGGCATTTCGAGCATGAATGCTTCGTCGGACTCGGGCTTCGAATCCTGTACCAGTGGTATGAGAATTCGGGCTGAACGCTGGCCCGGACCGAATACCACCGTATTCGACCCCGGTGCGAAATAGTCCTCTCCTTCCGTGGCGGTAACCTCGCGCAGGAAGTACTCAACAGTCAGTGTCGTGTGATCGGGATTGAAACGAACGAGATCGATCTGCACGGCAGGGTCACGCTCGCGCACTGAGACCTGTCCAACGGCAAACGCGACCGTGTTTGGCCCCAGCCCGAATTCGAATCTTCGCTGATCGTCGTCCTCGAGGGTTAGATTGATCAGCGCGAATTCCGAATCGCTGTCTTCGAAGTCACGGACCAGCAACGATACCTGCCGATCAGGCTCGCGCAACGGATCCGGCGCCATCGACACCGTGAATCGTGCTCTTTCCTGTCCGGCCGGGAATCGCACGACACTGTCGTCGGAGATCTGATACTGGCCGGACTCCCACGGCGATCGGTTGCCACTAAAGCTAACTTCTTCCAGCTTCACCACCAGGACTTCTTCGATATTGGATGATCGCACGAGGTCGACGATTGCCGGCGCTTCGTCCTCACGCAGAATCAAATCAAGCTCCGTTCTTACGGTGCCCGGAAATGCCAGTTGTACCTGAACGGTCGCTATCGGCAAGTTGGAAAAATCGATCAGTTCCTCAATTGGGGCCTGCTCTTCAGCGGGCGCGATTCCGTCACTTGATTCAACAACCAGGGTTTCGTCATCTGAATCATCGACAAGTGTCTCGTCGCCGGCCGGTACGTCCGCTTCCTCCGCGACAGACGGATCAATTGGCTCTGCTTCGACGACCGGCTTTGCAACGACCGTTACCTGCCGATTGTCGCTTTCGGATGCGCCTGGCAGCGACAATGCCGAGATCTGGTCAAATAAACCGGACGCGTACAAGCCATACAAGCCCGCCGCCAATACGCTTGCGGTAAGCAACGCCGGCCAAAGTCTGCGACCTTCTCCCTCTTCTTCGTCTGATACATAAAGCTGTGCTACGGGTTGCGTGTCGTCGTTGCTTGAATCACCTGACAAAGCCTTCACGAATTCCTTCGGCGATTCGAATCGAGAAACACGCGAGTACGACAGCGCCTTGCGTAACGCCCGCCATTCGGTGTCGTTCAGACCCTGAGGCCGCTGCGGCTCCATGCCTTCGTCGGCGGCCTCGGCGGCATTTCTCGGGCCGAACACGCGGTACCCTGCGATCAAACGGTACATGAGGCATGCGAGAGAAAATACGTCGTCGGATGCGACCGGTTCCTCGCCGGTCAGGACCTGCATGCTGGAGTACGCGGGTGTCACAGCACCGAGCATAGCCGGATCGCACTCGGACGGCGCATCGGTTCGCTTTTGCCTGACCCGCGCGATACCAAAATCGAACAGCTTCACTTCGCCGCTTGGCGACAGGATGATGTTGCCAGGCTTCACATCGGCGTGTATGACGCCGCGGCGGTGCGCGTAGTTCAGCGCTTTGCCGAGTTGTTTGATGATGTCGAGCGCCATCTCCTTGTCAATCTTCTTGGTGCTGCTGTCATCGAGAATATCGGCCAGCGACTTTCCATCCAGCCATTCCATGACAATAAAATAGAGATCTTCCTCCCGATCGAGATCGATGAAGCGCACGATGTTGGGATGGGAAAGACAGCGACCTTTGGCCGCTTCCTGTTGCAGTGCGCGTAAGGCGTTACCGTCTTTCGAAAGTTGCGGTGACAGGACCTTGATGGCGACCGCGGAGCTGACGCCATTCGCTTCTGCCAATCTGCGATCGAGGGCTTTATAAACAACGCCCATGCTGCCGCCGGAGATTTTCTTCTGCAGCAGAAATCTGTCCCTGAGAACGGAACCGACCTGCAAATGATCGCCAGCCGCTTCGCCGCTCAGTTTAAGTTCCTCGATTACGGTCGTGTCGCCGAACGGATCAGCACTCTTCTGTTGAGCTTGTGGTTGCGGATTCGACGGTGGTGGCGGTACGGCTTCGGGTTCCGGTTCGCTCGGTGCGGTCGCGACATGTTCGGTCACCATGCGATCCAGCATGCGATTGACCAGTTCGAAGGTCTCGTCACGGAGATTGCCCGCCTGGTGCTGTTCCTGGACTATGTGACGAATGTCTGCCGCGACGCTCTCGTCGTCCCACAGCAGATCCTCGATCGCCCCATGAATGTCGTCGAGCAGATCCTCGTCGGCAATCTTCTTTTGCAGCTGCTCCGCAAATTCGGTGAGCTGCTTTGAGTAGGACCGCTCCAGCTTGTCGGACTTCGCGTTCATCAGCCGCCAATCTTACCGCCACGGCAAGCTCGACTATGGGAACTGGTCGTCATATTGCGCGGCCAAAACCATGCTGCAGGGCGCAGAATCGCTGTATTCAGAGGACTTTTCCCGGATTCAGAATGTTACCGGGATCGAGCGCGGTCTTGATGGCTTTCATGACGGCAATCTCCTCCTCGTCCTTGTACTTTCTTAAGGCCTCGCGCTTTGCCTGGCCGATGCCATGCTCGGCACTGATGCTACCGCCGAATTCGCTGACGACATCGTAGATAAGGTTGCCGACCTCGGCAGCTTTGTCGCGAAAACCTTCTCCTTCCGAGGCGGTTGGCTGACTAACGTTAAAGTGCACGTTGCCGTCGCCCACGTGTCCGAATGCCACGATTCTCGCATCTGGCATCAATTTCAATACGGCCGCCTCCGCCGCTTCGATGAATGCACCAATTTTTCCAACCGGCACGGATACATCGTGTTTCAGACTGACACCCTCGAGCTTTTGCACCTCGGAGATCGAGTGCCTGATGCGCCAGAGCGCCTCTTGCTCTGAAATATTCTTGGCGATCACGACGTCCGAACCGAGTTTGTTGTCGAGTGCGGTCGCGAGTGCCGCCTCGAGTGCCTCCACATCATCCTTGAGCGAGGACTCGAGCAGGACATACCACGAATCATCCTCATCGAACGGAATTGATATCTCCGGTCTGTGTCGTTGCAGATATCGTATGGCCCGGCCGGGTATTAGTTCGAATGCCTGCAACTGATCTGCCAGTGACGTGCGAAGATGCGCCAGCAACTCGACCGCACGGGTCGGGCTTTCCACAACGATCATCGCAGTCTGCGTTAATCCGACTTCGGGGTAGAGCCGCAAATTTGCGGCTGTTATGACGCCGAGCGTACCTTCCGAGCCGATAAACAGCTGTTTGATGTCATAACCGGCGGTGTCTTTACGCAAGCCGCGCAGCCCGTTCCAGATCGTGCCATCGGCAAGGACAACTTCAAGACCCAGAACCTGGGCGCGCGCGTTGCCATATCGCAGGACATTGATGCCGCCGGCATTGGTCGACAGATTGCCGCCGATCTGACAACTCCCCTCCGCGCCCAGGCTCAGCGGAAAGAGTCTTCCAGCTTTTCGAGCTGCTGCCTGAACATCGGCGAGAATGCAGCCAGCTTCGACGATCATCGAGAAATCGTTCGCCTCGATGGATCGTATGGCATTCATTCGCGATAGCGACAACAGTACCTGCTCACCGGACTCATCCGGGATCGCGCCACCACAGAGCCCTGTATTGCCACCTTGCGGAACCACCGCCGTCTGAGCGGCGGCGCAGGCCTTGATCACGGCCGATACCTGCTCGGTATTGGCAGGAGACACCATCAGCAGAGTTTCGCCACGGTATGTGTCGCGCCACTCTGTGAGATGCGGAAGAAGTTCATCCGGATCGTCGCTCCAGCCGGACGGACCGACAATCGCCTTGAGATCATCGAGCAACATTCAGCCGTCCAAATTTGCGTGTTGCGCGAATGTCGGCCAGTCGATGTTGCTGCCGCACATCAACGCCACCACTTTCTTGCCGGAGAAACGACCGGACAACGGCCCCATCAGCGCCGCCGTCGTCGCCGTGCAAGCTGGCTCGACGGCGATTTTTAATTCCCTGAACAACACGCCCATCGCATTCTTTAGCTCGTCGTCATCGACAAGAACCAGTTCATCGACGTTTTCCTTGCAGAGTTGATAGGAGATCGGCGTTGCAAACGGCGCACCAAGGCTGTCGGCAATCGTCGTCACTTTTTCAATTGCCTCGGGCTTGCCGCTTGCGAAACTTCGATGCATCGAGTCGGCACCGACCGGCTCAACGCCGATTACCTCGCAATCCGCTTTCATCTGTTTTACGGCACTCGAGATGCCGGCGCACAGACCGCCGCCGCCTATCGGCAAGATGAGCGCGTCGAGATCGGGAACCTGCTCGCAAATCTCCAGACCGACGGTGGCCGTACCACGAACCACGTCGGCACCCTCGTACGGGTGCACGAAGAACCGCCCTTCTCGTTCCTGGATCTCTTCAGCAACATCGAAGGCACAGTGAACGTCGTCGGCGAGTACGACTTCGGCTCCGAAATGACGGCATCGTTCAATGCGAAGCGGGTTGGCGTTCATGATCATGACCACTTTGGCGCTGGTCCCCACTGCCTGAGCCGCGAACGCTGTTGCGATCGCATGATTGCCGGCGCTGACCGCCGTCACCCCGGCTTTTCTTTGCTTTTCGTCGAGACCGAGCATGACCGCCAACGCGCCCCTGGGCTTGAATGTCCCGGTTCGTTGCAGAAATTCAAGCTTGGCGTGCATTTCGAATGCCGTGCCGAGAAAGTTCTCGAGCGAGCGGCAACGCAACACCGGCGTGCGGAACAGCCATTGCTGCAAGCGTTCCTGCAGTGCTCTGACGTCATCGATACGGGGCGTTTCTGGCAGCAATCAATCGTCCTCCAATAATCAAGTCCGTGCTTGGTGTAAACTCAAGCCGACTCAGGACGATTATGTAAACCGTCCTGATTTCCCTGATTACTCAATGTTAGGGATTTGAGTTAGATATAGCAGTTTCCTAATGATACTTGCGCTGTCAGGCATAGTGGATTAATTTCGTTCTGGAGCATTGACGACGTCAGTGCAAAATCGCTTTGGGGCGGTCCAAACCTGGAATAATACTGAATGGACCTTGACGATCTGTCGCAATCCGGTATCCGGCGAATAGCCAATTATTCGCCGTATCTGGATCAGTTAGCAGGCCTCGCCAATGATATGGGCCTGCGTCAGCGGAGTAATCTGGTGCATCTGGAGAGTTGTCTTCACGATCACTGGTCGCTCGGTCAGAACTATATCCTGAGTTGGGCGCCACTCGATGACGGCCTGTTGATCCTTGTCGTACCGCATTACGCCATCGCCGAGTACACAGCCGCCCCGGCAGATGATCCCAGGCTTCCACAGAGAGTCTCCGCAGCCTTTATCACCGAACTGATATCCGGCGAGCGGCAGCTGTCGATAGCGCAGATTCAAAAGGTGGCCAAGCTTCTGGACATCCAGACGACGTTTATCGCGCTTCGACAGCCATTGACCGGACACGCCGCCGAGACCCAGATCATCGAGAGAATGATCCATCGCTACGGCGTCAATTACGTCGCCAGCCGTGCCGTAACGCTCTTCGATATCGTCGGCTTCAGCCTGCTGACGCCGTTCGAGCAAATGACGCAGCTGAACAGCCTCTCATACTCCCTGAATTCCGCGCATGCCAAGATGCTCGAGCAAGACGTCGGCATCGATTTCGCCCGCTCATCGAGCGGCGACGGATTCTATATCTGGAACCGCGATCACGGCCTCGAAGCCAACGTCAATCTCTACCATTTCATGCATATCGTGCTCGCCGACAACGCGATCGCGCGAAGCAAAGCCGTAACCAGGGCGGTGCCACGATTGCGCGCCTGCTTCCACGTCGGCAGTTGCTATGAGTTCCATCAAGCCGAAGGACTCAACCCGACTATTCATGACTTCATCGTCGGCGATGTGACGATCGAACTAGCAAGAATGATCGAGGCGGCCATGCCCGGGCAGATCCTGGTTGGCGAATTTGTCGCAGAGGCATCTGCACAGCCGAACGGCGAACAAGAATCACAGGAGAATCTTGACGCCGTGAGATTTCTCCAGCGGGCGCAGGGAAATCTGTCGAAGCTGAGCGGTCTTGAATTGTCCGGCGAGAAAGTCACGGCCATCAAGTGTTATTTGACGGGCGAACGGCAGGAAAACGGTGATTTCAGTATTCGCCGGCTACACATCAAGGACAAACACGGACTCACCAGAACCGTGTTCAACGCCAAAGTGAATATCTATCGAGAACTCGCCCAGCCGATCCTGCTGGGGATAGAGGACAAAAAACTGGCGCCAGACCAGGAGTCGGCATAATCCGAATTGATGGTCGGGGCGAGAAGATTCGAACTTCCGACCCCCACACCCCCAGTGTGGTGCGCTACCAGGCTGCGCCACGCCCCGACCGGACAGATTAACTGTGCGCGGCAATGATACTTACCGCACTGCTTGCTGGAAAGAAGTTTTATTAGCGCCTGAGGATCTTAAGAACTTGTTCAAGTTCCAGGCGTAACTGCTTGATAATTTGTTGGCTTTGACTGACATCAGACTTCGCATCGTCGCCCGTCAGCCGTTGTCTGGCTCCACCGATGGTGAATCCGTCGTCATACAACAGGCTTCGAATCTGACGAATAATCAGTACATCCTGTCGCTGATAATAGCGGCGATTACCGCGCCGTTTGACCGGCTTCAGCTGAGGAAACTCCTGTTCCCAGTATCGCAGGACGTGCGGCTTTACAGCACACAGGTCGCTAACCTCACCTATCGTGAAGTATCGCTTGCCTGGGATTGGAGGTAGTTCGTCGTTATTCCCCGGTTCCAGCATAGGCCTCTACTCGGGCTTTTA
>CAYLSX010000059.1:0-7942 GCA_964386685.1 uncultured Woeseiaceae bacterium
GATGCGCGGTCGTTCTTGTGACTCGAAGAATGCCGATGTGCTATGGCCGACCGCATCGGACACGCGTCGGCTGTGGCTACGGCGGTCGGGCAGGTGCTCGTAACTGCACTGACAATCCGGTGCATCGCAGGCATCGAGGGGCAGGGACGGTATCTGATTGCGCAGGAATCGCTGGCCCAGAATACCTCGCGCAGCCATACAGCAATCCAGGCCACCGGGAAGCACTTCGACACAGCGATATCGGCTGTTTCCGTTGGAGTCCGTGTCTGATAATAGTTTCTTATTTATACCGGTCGGATTCGCAGGTATTTGCATTGTCTGGCTCCCCTGAAAGGAAAAATTTAGCATCTTCACGGGGATTGGTCGTTGCACGGCATCTCATCAAAAAGCGGAACCGCGTCGCCAAGGCCGCATTAAGTCAAGTTGCGGCGGGTGACGAAGTCAAATTGACCGTTTCCGAGTCTCGTTCTTCCTGCTGCAAGTGCCACATCTTCGCGTAATAGCCGTCGGCTTCGAGCAGGTCTGCGTGTGTGCCACGTTCGACGATGCGGCCTTCGTCCATGACGAGGATCTGGTCGGCGTTCATGACGGTGGAAAGGCGATGGGCAATGATTAGTGTCGTTCGCCCGACCTGGATGCGGTCGAGCTCGGCCTGGATGGACTGCTCGGATTGTGAGTCGAGCGCTGAGGTCGCTTCATCGAAGATCAGGATGCAGGGGTTTTTCAGGAGGGCGCGGGCGATGGCAACGCGTTGCTTCTCTCCACCGGAGAGTTTCAGGCCGCGTTCGCCAACCTCTGACTCGTAGCCGTCGGGCAGGTTGACAATGAAGTCGTGAATGTGTGCAGCTTTGGCAGCATCCTCGACGGCTTCTTTCGATGCATCCGGTTGTCCGTACTGTATGTTATAGAAGATCGTGTCGTTGAACAGCACGGTATCCTGCGGAACGATGGCGATGGCGGCGCGTAGTGTTTCCTGCGTGTAGTCGCGGATGTCTTTGCCGTCGATGCGGATGTGACCGGCAGCGACGTCGTAAAAACGATAGAGCAGGCGAGTGAGTGTGGATTTACCGGAGCCGGAGTGTCCGACAACGGCGATAGTGCCGCCCGAGGGAATTTCAAAGTCGATGCCGTGCAGGATCTCGCGGCGTTCGTCGTAAGCGAAGTTCACGTTCTCGAAACTCACGGTCGGGCGAGATGCCTGAAGCGGTATCGCACCTGCTTTGTCCTGTACGTCCTGGCGCTCATCGAGCAATCCGAACAGGCGCTCCATGTTGATGAGGGCCTGTTTGACTTCGCGATACACCATGCCGAGCAGGAACAAGGGTGCCGATAACTGAAGCAGAAAAGCGTTGACCAGTACCAGGTCGCCGATCGTCAGTTCGCCGGCGGCCACGCCGGCAGCCGCCCGCCACATCATGGCCGTGACGCCGAGTGCAATGACGGCAGTCTGGCCGAGGTTCAGTATGGCAAGAGATGTTCGCGCTTTGACGCGAGTGTTCTCGAGATGACGCAGGTTCTCATCGTAGCGCGAGGCTTCGTGGGCCTCGTTGTTGAAGTATTTGACAGTCTCGTAGTTGAGGAGCGAGTCGACCGCGCGTTCGCTGGCACGCGTGTCTGCCTCAACTGCGGCGCGGTAGTAACGGGTTCGCCACTCGGTGACGGAAAAAGTAAATAGAGCGTAGCCCGCAAGTGTGCCGAGAGTAATGAACGCAAATCCCCAGTCGTAAGCCCAGACCAGTACGACGGTGACGAGCAATACCTCGAGCGCGGTTGGCAGGATGGTGTAGAGGGTCCAGTCGAGCAGATCTGCGATAGCCGTGCCGCCGCGTTCGACATCACGGGCAACACCGCCGGTTCGCCGGCCAAGATGAAACCTGAGACTCAGGCCATGCAGATGCCGGAACACTTTGAGAGTGATCGCTCGCGACGCCCGCGCCAGTACTCGCGCAAACACGACCTGTCTGAGCTCGGTGAATAGCGTAACGCTGATACGTGCGGCACCGTAGGCCAGCAGCAATGCGACCGGTAATACGAGCAGACTGGGTTCGACGTTCAGTTGGTCGACGATACCCTTGAGCGCGAAGGGCACCGCCAGGTTGGTGAGTTTCGCAGCGATGATCAGGAGCATGGCGATGACGATGCGACCGACATAGGGACGCAGGTAGGGGATGACATCCGAGATGACCCTGAGATCCCCGCGCGCACTGCTTGCTCGCTCGACCGGTACCACCAGGTCATCGAGATCCTTGGCGATTACCGGGTCATTACGTGTTGCCGGAGTATTTTGACTGACATCCGCGGGCATACGGCTAGTGTGAACGCCTCAGGGGGCAGGGGGCAAGTCCGCAGTAGTGTTGCGGTCGGAGACAGTCGGAACTGTATATTGGCATGGTGTCGCAGACCTGCGATATTGGTCGGTCACGCATGAATAGGAAGGACAGTGACTATCTCCGTCTACGATCAAAGCATCGCCCGCATGACTCACATGCTGGAAAACCTCGACAAAATCGTTTCCAAGGCCGAAGCATACGCCGAAGAAAACAACATTGAGCCCGAAGTACTATTGCAGGCGCGCTTGCATCCGACGATGCGGAACTTCATCTTCCAGATTCAGGTTGCGACCGACATTTCGAAAGGCTGCGCTGCGCGACTAACCGGCACAGAAGCACCGAAGTGGGATGATGGCGAAGAGACCTTCGCAGATGTTCATGCGCGAATTAAAAAAGCGCTGGATTATCTGGCGACGTTCAAGCCCGAGCAGTTCGAGGGTAGCGAGACGCTCGAACTCGTGATAAAGCTCCGCAGTCACACGATCGATTTCACCGGTCAAAGTTATTTACTGGGCTTCGTGTTGCCGAATTTCTATTTTCATGTGGCGACTGCTTACAACCTGATGAGACACAACGGGCTCGATCTGGCCAAACCCGATTTTATCGGGGGGCTATAGGGCGGCGTTGGAATAAGGGATCGTAGGCCCTGGTTCATGCGAACGCGGACGAGCGCAATCGGCTGGTGCTGGCAATCTGGGGAGAGTTACAGGGGTATTCATAATTGCCAACGGGAAATCCAGCCGATTGCGGTTTTGATGTCATCCGGAAACTTCGTCAATCGAGAATTTCAAGACCGTGTTTTCGCCTCGTGCAACACAGTGTGAAGCGTATTTCCTGATGGCTTCCTGGTCGTCGTCACCGAATACCAAGGTATCGATCAAAAAAGTATATCCAAGCCTTGAGCGCTTTTTGGTGATCACGGTGTGCAGAACACGACTTGCATCATCGTAGTTCGCGTGGACTGCAATTTCGGCGACACAGTTGTTGATCTCATCGATGTAGCGTATCTGATCGATGTCGGAAGCCGTGGCAGTGGCGCCAAAGGCGAGCAGGGTGATTGCGGTTGCAGCTGTCAGTATTTGCGGTTGCTTATTCATCTTGATACTCCTTTCTTGGTACGGAATGGTGGCCAGGGGCCGGTTAATAAAAGCAGAATGTTCGTTCTGTTTTAATCAAAAAAAGGGCTCGCTTGGAGATGCTCATTGTCTTTATCAGAATGACTGTTCTGTTCATGTCAAAAAAAATCCTTAGTCGGTGATGGCGCTCATCGTGCTATCAACGAATGCTTCGAGCGATTCGCGGGAAAATCCGGAGCGCGCTATGACCGCGAGACCGAACATGGCTCCGGTCAGGAACTCGCCGGCAGCCTGTACGTCGAGGTCTGCTTTGACCTCCTTTCGTGCCTTTGCTGATTCCAGTCCAATGGAGAATGCCTTGGCCATGCGTTTCATGAATTTCTGCAATACACCGCGGATCTCATCATCGTGGGGCGCGAGTTCCATTGCCGTGTGTACGAACAGGCATCCGCGATTATTGCTGGTAGAGCAAACGTCCTCGATGCGGTCTTCGAAAATCAGCCGTATGTGGGAGAGCGAGGCGTCGGGTTCCAGGAGGCGTAAGTAAGACTGTTTGCCCATGCTGTCCGCATATCTCTCGAGGGCCTGTTCGAAGAGTTCCCGCTTGTTGCCGAAGGTACCGTAGAGGCCGTATCGGCTAACCCCGGTTGCCCGAACGATGTCGTCCATCGACGTTTCCGAGTAGCCCTTGGAGGTAAATACATCGACGGCCCGGGAGAGGGCGGTCGATGGATCAAATGCGCGGGTTCTGACCATGCGAAGCAGAATAGTCGTTCTGTTATGGCATGTCAATCACTCAATTCTCGGCTAGACCGGAAACTCCCTCTGGCCTGGTTGCCAGTGCGCCATGCTGATATGTGCAGAGCCGACGCCCAGTGATCTGACCCATTTCGCGGCGGCATCGAGGGTGACCCAGGTCTTGACCTTGCCCTTGTGGGTTTCCGCGGTGACCTGACCGTTAGGCGTCTTGGCCTCAACGTGGAAGCGGGCGCCGTGGGCGATGATGTTGATTCTCTTGATGGCGCCTGCGGCAACCATCGTCTTGAGCATTTTTTCATCCATTGTGTTTCTCTGGGAAAAGGTCGCTTTGTTCCGGAATGGTGATGCCAGCGTCGTCGCAATGTCGACGGATCAGCATCTCAATCATGTTGGCGATGCTGCGGTGGTCTCGGTCGGCGGCCTCACGGACCGCTTCCTTGACGCCCGGGTCGATACGCAGATTTAGCGTGGCTATTTTGGTCTTGGGCATGGTCTTGCGAAATGGTGATGTAACGCGAATATAACGCGAATGTAACGCGGATTGCGTTATGAGTCTAGTTCTTTCTGCTGCGATCGCACTGAAGTATCTGTTTACGTCCTTAAGTAAAGTTAAGCTTGATTTGAACATTATTATCAATATAATTCAGATCTAGTTTAAATTAATTAAGGTTTTGGGGCAGATGGCGAAATCCTGGCTTGCTGGGCTCTCTGATGAGGATGATTCCTTCGTGAAGCGGTTTGTCTTGGCGTCCGGTTCACTGAAGGAATTGGCGAAAGCCTATGGCATCACGTATCCGACGGTCCGAATACGCCTGGATCGCCTGATCGAGAAGATCAAGGTTCTGGATAGCCAGGAGATCGTCTCGGAGTTCGAGCGCATGCTCCGTGCGAGGTATGCCGAGGGCAAACTCGACATGGAGACGTTAAGAGACTTGCTGGGCGCACATCAGTCCGAACTGGCAAACCAATCCGACTCGACAAGGAGGACGTAGTCATGAGAATTCTTTGCATATTTTTATCATCGTTAGTTTTTTCGTTATCAGCTTCGGCGGAAGAACTGCTTAGTGCCGTGTCATTTTCTGATTCGGCCGGGAATGTTACGGTTCTCGGCGGCGATGTGACAGACAGCGAAACTCTGACAGTGACGGCCGATCCCGACAATCAGTTTCAGACTCTGATCGAGTTATCAGATCCGGGAATTGGAATGCCGGTCTATGCAGTGAAGGGCATGGTTCGATACGAAAACGTGGAAGGTGATGCCTATTTTCAGTTGGATAATTACTTTGGCTCAATGGGTACATTCTTTACGAAAAGCCTGGCGCAGCGAGGGCCCCTGCAAACGATATCGGGGAGCTCGGACTGGAGACCTTTCGTCCTGCCTTTCTATGCGAACAGTGGTGATCAGGCAGACGGTACTGCGCCTTTGCCTGAGAAACTCTCTTTGAGTTTGTTCCTTCCCGGATCGGGGACAGTATCGATCAGTGGCGTCGGACTCTACCAATATGCGGATGGTGAAAATCCATTGCAGTCAGCTGGACAATGGATTAGCGATCGCAATGCGACCTTATTCGGTGCAATAGGTGGCTCCCTGCTAGGTGTCTGGGGCGCGTTGGTCGGTGTCATCGCCAGTCGCGGAAGAGCAAGAGGATTTGCACTTGGATCAGCAACGTTTTTGCTGTTCGTTGGCATCGCCTGTCTGCTTGTTGGCGTCGTGGCGCTTGCGTCTGCGCAGCCGTATGCCGTTTATTATCCGTTCTTGCTGATTGGTGTTCTGCTAGTCGCACTCATGGCCGTGTTCAGGAGAACTTTGTCTATGCGTTACGAGCATCTGGAACTGAAAAGAATGCAATCGATGGATGCTTGAGACACCGTATTAAACCGAAACCGACGCGAAGGACAAGCAAGGCGTGGGCAAACGGAATCCCGTGTGATTAAGTCGCCGGTGGCAAATATTGCGGTATTGTATGTAAATGAAACGTTTGGCCCTGTTTCTCTCCATCGTCATCTTCGCGATGTGTGCCATGCCCGCGGATGGCGATCTCAACGTTGAAGTCGAGGCCGATGCCACTCTGCCGATGCCAGTCTCGAACAACGCGGTTGCCTCCGTCATTGTTGATGATCGGCAGTATTTGCTGAGCTTTGCGGGGCTTGGAGCGGGCCGCAGTCATGCAGATACGCTGGATAAGACCTTCGTGCTGGACTCGCAAAGCGGTGTCTGGCGTGAGTCCGTTGCATTGCCCGGCGGTGTGGGCCGCTTGGCGTCAGTGGCAGTGTCCGTCGGTGAGCTGGCGTATGTATTCGGCGGCTACACAGTTGCCGCGGACGACTCGGAGACGTCTTTGCCATTGGTGCATGCGTTTGATCCGGTGACGGAGAAATTTACGGCTTTGTCTGCGATGCCGGTGCCCGTCGATGATGCGGTGGCGGTTCCCTTCCTCGATCGCTTTATTTACCTGATCAGCGGTTGGCACGATCTGGGAAACGTGAATCTGGTGCAGCGATACGATGTTGAAACGGATTCCTGGGTGCAGGCGACACCGATTCCGGGAAACCCGGTGTTTGGGCATGCGGGCGGCATTGTCGGCAACAAGATTGTTTACTGTGATGGCGTGGCGATAAAGCATTTTGCCGATCGATCGCGGGATTTTGGTGCTAACGATGAGTGTTTCTTGGGTCTAATCGATGAGTCTGACATTCGCAGAATCGATTGGCGGCAGTTGCAGGTTCATCCTGGATTAGCGCGTTACCGAATGGCAGCTGCTGGAGTCGAATCCTTGAATGCCGTCGTGTTTATCGGCGGTAGCGATAATCCCTATAACTATGACGGCATCGGCTATAACGGTGAGCCGTCGGAGCCTGCCGTCGGTGGCTTGTTGTTCGATCTGGAGTCCTTGTCGTGGCGGGAGTTGTCACTCCCCGGTACGGCGACGATGGATCATCGGGGATTGGCCCCGTATGCGGGGCGTTGGCTTACGGTGGGCGGGATGCTGTCAGGTCAGGAAGTGACGGATCGCGTCATTGCTTACAAGCTGGATTAATGCTGAATTGAATTTATGGACGAATTTCTCGAAGCAGCAATAGAAGAAGCACGCCTGGGGCAGGGTGCTGGTGGCGTGCCGATTGGCTCAGTGTTGGTGATCGACGGTCAGATTGTTGGCCGGGGACACAACCAGCGCATGCAGAAAGGCAGTTCTGTGCTGCATGCGGAGATGGACTGCCTGGAAAATGCGGGGCGGCTGCCGGCTGCTTCCTATCGGCGTTCAGTGCTGTATTCGACCCTGTCGCCCTGTGATATGTGCAGTGGGGCGGTATTGCTGTACGGGATTCCCCGTGTGGTCGTTGGCGAGAATCGAACGTTTCAGGGGCCCGAGGAATACTTGCGGTCTCGCGGTGTGGATCTCGAGATAGTGGATAGTCCGGCGTGTTATCAGCTCATGCAGGACTTCATTGCTGAGAATCCTGCTGTCTGGAACGAGGATATCGGAGAACCATAGCGGGGTGCCCGAGTTGCGAAATTATTTATCTACAATATCTTTAATTATCAACTGATTCTGATATATACCTAGAAACAATATTAAAGTCGGTCTTGCTCGATTACCGTCTGTTCGCCCCCTTCTGTTTGATCTGACGCTTCTGTTTGCTCGGTACCGGGTTGCTCTGGTTCGGCAGTCGGCACGGGTTTGGGCTCGATTGTTCGTGGCGCTTTGATTTTCTTTACGTCCTCCTCGGTGATGCCCCAGAAGGTGCCGAGTTTGCAGGATCGTCCCGTGCTCAAGC
>CAYLSX010000059.1:8042-12872 GCA_964386685.1 uncultured Woeseiaceae bacterium
AGCGCACGAATGAAATAAGGCCGCGGGGTCTCGAGGTGTGCCGCATGGTCGCTGTTCGGGACGGTTATCCATTGTTTGTGGCCGGTACCGAGGCGCATGTATAGCTTTGCTTGTCTTTCCGGTGGTGCAATGGGGTCGTGCTCGCCGCGGATGATCAGGGTTGGGGTTGTGACTTTGGCGGGGTCGAGTTCGTTGTAGTCATCTCTGCTCCTGAGGTCGGCCTTGATGGGGTCTGCCTTCAGGGCTTCAGCAACATAGGTGTCGATGGCCTTTTGGCTGATGGATCCGGGTGTGATGAAGTCGCTGGCAGCGTTTTCGGCTGTGTTTGTTTTTCTCTTCGGAACGATGTCGTCTTCGTCCTTCGGAAACACCTGATCGACGTCGAGCCAGTATCCGTAAAGGATCAAGGATGAGATCAGCTCTGGATGCCGCTGCGCGAGTAGCTGGGACCGTGTTGAGCCCAGGGACCAGCCGAATAGATGGGGTTTTGCTGCCCAGTCTTTTTGCTTTGCTATCCATTCGAGGACGATCTTCAGATCTTTGGCAGTTCGATCGGGGGTTAGCCAGCCGCTGTCGTCTCTTGGCGTCTGTCCGTAGCCTCGGAGGTCTATGGCGTAAGTCGCGTAGCCCTCGTCCACCAGTCCGTCCATGAGGGAGAGATCCTCGCCATCGACCTGCAGATCGAAGTTGGGAATCACACTCCAGGTAAGACCGTGCACGAGCAAAATGGATTCTTGAGCATTGTCTGCACTTTTCTCCCAAAGCGTAATTGGGTGACCATCTGCAATGATCGTGTGCTGTTCGAGTTCGGACGTTTGAGCGATCGAAAACGTCAGAAGCAATAACGAGATAACGCTAAAGCGTGGCATCAGAGGTTTGAAAGTCATCAATTGTTCGGGCCTTGTCCCTAGTTGGACGCGACCTGGAGGAGTTCCAGATCTTTCGAGCACTCTGTCAGAGTAATCTGCATGCCGGCAGGGATGACAAATGAATCGCCGGCAGATAGTGCTTGTTGTGACTGTCGTTGCCTCTGTAACGTTGTCGTGCCTTGCAGTACGAAGTTAAAGAAGAACTCGCCGTTATGTCTGATGACGGTGGCTTGCGGATTACCAGATGGCCTGATGATCTGCGCTGATGCAAGCCCCTCGGTCGCTTTGCCGATACCGGTGTCTCTGGCTTCGAAGCCACTGAACGGGCCGGGCCGCCATTTCGCCTTGTTCACCTGGTGATAAACGAATCGCTGGCCGCTGAATTTGCGCTCCAGGTGCACAGAGGTGGTTGGCAGTTCCATGTCGTGATCGATCAGGGTCTCGTGTTCGGCGGGACAACTTATCTCGATAACCTGCATATCATCGGAGCATTCGAGAACCCGATGCCGTATGTGAGGTGGTTGCAGCACGCAGTCTCCTGCGTTCATGACGAATGGCGGTCCCTGGTCTTCGTAGACGACTTTTACCCAGCCGTTGTAGCAATAGATCATCTGAAACCGCACGTGATGGTGGTGTACGTAGTCGGGGACCGGGCCACCGTTCGGAATGCGGATGTGAGAGGCGATGTATCGTCCGCCGAGGCGATCAGGAATCAGGTCACGGTACTTCATGCCGGCGCGTCCAGTGCCCCATGAGTCTTCGGATGCTTGCTGCAGTACGAACGTCGCTACCAACGGCGGCAAGTCGAGCGGGGTATCAACGGGCGCGAACTCGATGCGCGTGCCGTCCGGCGCATACAAGGGATCACTCTTGCTGGAGCCAGGTTCGATGTCGTTCAACAACAAACGCATCCTGTTCGGCGCAGCCTCGGTATCATGCTCGAGACGGATGCGAACACCGTAGCCGGATATCACTGCGATGCGGGGAGCGTCCGCCGGATATATCGCATCGACACGAAAACCGAGATCCTTGGTATAAAAGCCGAGCGCCTCGTTAAGATCACTGCAGGGCAGCACCAGTTCCGCTGCCTTGATCTGCTTGGGGTCGATCACCGTGAAGTGAAAATCGTTCATGACTCGACCGCGTAGTCGTCACCGTAGAACTTGCTGGTGCTTCGCGTATGGAAAGTGATTGCTTTAATGGGTTCATATTTGGCTTCGCCCAGTCCAGGCAATACCTCGAGGAGCTCGTCTTCCCAGACGTAAACTGCGATGGGGAAAGTGACTCGTGGCACACTCGAATGCGAGCCGTCTTCGGAGAGTGCAACGCGATGTGTCGTTGATGGTAGTCGATCGTTGCTGATACGTTGCATGTAGTCGCCGGTGTTGATGATCAACGAGCCCTGCGGTGCGTTCAGGCGCACCCAACTGTTGTTGCGATGGTTCCAAACTTGCAGCCCTTCGTCTCTCGGCGCGGGAACAAGCGTAAACAGGTCAACATCTTCGTGCCCGAGCAAACGCCCGGCGCCGGAGCGTACCTGGTCGTCATCAAGCGGTGGATAGTAGTTGAGGCGCAGGCCGAAGTTGGTGTTCGTTAGTTTTTCGTCGTAAACGTGTGGATCGCAACCCAGGCTCTGGAACATTGCCTGGGCGATAGGAATGAACAGTTGTTCATGCGCAGTGGTGAGCCGGCGAAGTGACTGCTCGTATTTTGCATCTGGCCAGAAATCTTCGATGCGAAGCTCTGCATCACGATCTTGCGGCATGTCGAACGCACGACGGCACCAGACCCAGCCTTCGACCTGATCAGGGTGAATACTGCTCGTCTCTTCGATCGGGAAATAGCCCTGGTTCACCGAGCCCTGGCGTTTTGCCCGGAAGCGCATTTTCTCCTCGAGGGAAAGAGACTCAAAAAGCTCGATAACTAGGTCGTGTGTCTCGTCGTAAAGACTGGTGTCGACACCGTGCCCTGTCAGGATGGAGAAGCCGATGTCCTGGACCGCGGTGCCGAACTCCTCGACAAACTTGCTCCTGTCTTTGGCATTGCCATTCAGGAACTGGCCGAAATCAAGGCTAGCGATCTCATATTCCTCGTCGAACGCGTCACTCGGGTGCTCAGCCAGGCGATAGGTATGATTTTTCTCTACCTGATCGTACTGAGTGAAATCCCGGTTGAGGGCGTTGACGTCGGCCATTTGAAAGGCACTCGTATGCTTCTGATGTTGGATTTAGAGCTTACGCTCCGCGATGGGCTATTTGTAGTCAGCCGAGCGAATCCGCGATGTACAGGACCAGCATGACGCCCAACGTGGCGGGCACAGCCCATTTGAGCCACAGCAGATAAGCCCGCCGGAAGCCGTCTGTCCGGCCGCCAAATATCTGCGTAGCAGCGATGGCTTTGTCGCAACCCCAGAGGAGGGCGATGATGGTCAGGCCGCTGCCAAGCATCTGCATGCCTGAGCCGAAGATCAGATCCAGTGTGCCGATGATCTCGGGGTTCAGGGCCGAAGGCAGCATCAATACTGCTTCGACGCCGCCCACGAGCAGGGCGGCTTTGGTGAGCGAGAAATTAAAGCTATCGGTTAGTGCCGCAACGATGACCTGAAAAGCAGCGACCGTGGAAAGGAATGCCATCATCCACAGGCCGATCAGGAAGGCGACGCCGATGAAGCGCCCGGCCGGGATCTCGGAGAACATGCGCGGCAGGGTCTCGAAGATCAACGAAGGACCGGCCTGCATGTTGAGACCGAGAGCCAGAACTGTCGGCACGATAAAGAGCGATGCAAGGATTGCGGCACTGACATCGCCTATGCCGGTCGCGATAGCAGCTTTCGGAATGTTCTCGTCGTCTCTGAGATAACTGCCATAAATCAGATAAAACGTACCGCCGAGGCTGAGTGAGAAAAACGCCTGACCCAATGCCGCAAACATGCTGGTTAGCGTGAGTTGCGAGAAGTCAGGCTTAAGGAATGCAACGAGGTGTGCAACAGCGCCAGGTAAGTTCAGCGCCATGACGATGAGCGTAATGATCATCACACCGAACAAAGGCACGAACAGTCTGCTAATGCGTTCAATCCCTTTGGCAATGCCGCGATGGATAATCCATATCGCCGCGGCGATCATGAGTAGCGCGACGACTGCCTGCAAAGATCCGTCACCGAGCTTGTCCGTATATAAAGGAATAGTTTCTGGAGTGAAGCCGGTGTACATGGCGAACGCTGCTGAGAACGCAACGTTGCCGACGATCACCACGTAATAGGAATTGGCGATCAATACGGTCAATACGAGCAAGTAGCCAATCCATCTGCCCAATGGACCAAAAGCATGTTCCATCGCACCAAGCGGGCCATGTCTCGTGTATCGACCCAGAGACCACTCGGCCGTGACGGCAGGAATCGCAAAGATAAGAACAAAGACCAGATAGACGATCAGGAACGCACTGCCGCCGTACTGTCCCATCATGTAAGGGAAGCGCCAGACGTTACCGAGACCCACAGCAACGCCAACCATCGTCAGGATGGTCGCAAATCGTGAGCTAAAGAGTTCCCGCGCTTTCATTTGTTGTTGTTCCGCTTGATCTTGAGTATGAAAATTACGCGGACATCATCGCCGAGAACCCCGAGTTCATACCCTGGCCGTTCGGCTTTGCGCGCGCGCATGCCTGGATGGGGAACGCAGACGAAGCCTCTCGCTACCTGAAGATTACGGCAGAGTTTGAAGACGGAGCTCTTGAGGGTCTCGCAAGACATCCGCTATTCGCTAAGCTCCAAGACGATCCGCCGGTGGCTGCCATTTCTGCATTCGTCCGGCCAGGCGCCGCAGCAGCTTGCCGAGATCGAATTCAATCCCAGGCTTCCGTATGAGGTATCGGCCAGGAATTAGCCGATATCGATCGGCATCAAGATCCCCCTATTCGGATACTTCCGGTTCTTCAGGTTTTGCCGGCTCGATAGGCTCTGGCT
>CAYLSX010000060.1:0-12537 GCA_964386685.1 uncultured Woeseiaceae bacterium
GGCGGGATCTCGGGGCGGTCATCGATCTGCAACGGCAGTGTCGTCTGTCCACTATCGCTGTGCCGGATCATGTCGCCATAGATGTCGACCATGATTTGCGCGCACTGATTGGCTTCATCGACCGACATCTTTCGGACGGATGCGCAGATCGGCCCTTCGCCGTTTGCGGGCGCCACGCGATGCATCAGGTGTTTCAGGTCGGCGAACGACTCTCGGACCGGAATTGGCAGGTCATCTTCGTCGATGCTTTCCAGTTGGTCTTCGTAAGCCGAGATAAGTCTTTGTTTAATATGGCCATGGCCGGCGAGCACCGACACGGCAGTGAAAAAGTTATCGACGTGGTAGGGCATGTCCACTCCAGCGTTATTCTTTTATGTGCCGCTTTTCTAACCTCTCAGCGGCTTATACACGCTTTCAGAGCTAAATCTTCCTGCATCCGCCGTGGGGTGGCGTCGACGATCCTTGTCTGTACTCTTAGGTCTATCAATTACCTGCGTCCGATTCTTATATCAAATATGGGGAACCGTGTCCAAGTAGAAATGTTTTCAGGATACTTTGCTGATCTCGATCGTCCAATGCTCGGTACCTAGTGCCTTCTCGGCCACAAATAATGCATCGGTCTGGCCTACCTGCCATTTCGTCGCCAAAGTTTCCGACATAATATAGTCGCGATATTGCGACAGTGCGTTTTCCACACCTTCGGTTCCCGAAACGCCTAGAACGATTCTATCCGAGACCTCGAGGCCGGCCTGCTTGCGCCCGTCCTGAATCGTTCGGACGAGCTCTCGGGCAACGCCTTCGGTTATCAGTTCATCGGTCAGCGTTGTATCCAGGGCGGTCAAGAATCCTGCATCTTCGGCGCAGGCGTAACCCTCGGCCGAGCTTGTCTCGATCAGCAAGTCCTCAGGGCCAAGCGTGACCTCAATTTGCTGCGATTCAAGTCCGATTTTCCCGCTCGGGACAAGTATCGTATGTGATTCGTTTCTCGCAACTTTTGAGGCGATTTCGGCGCCGTCGCTCTCCTCGAGCACCTTTCGTATCGCTGGGATATCTTTGCCGTATTGCTTGCCGATTCTCGGCAGGTTCGGCTTGATGCGATAACTGACGAGACCGGCGTCGCGAGCGATGAATTCGATGGCCTTGACGTTCAGTTCCTCGAGGACCTGATCCTGGTGATTTGCCAATGCTTTGGCGGACGCATCATCGGGCGTCCGAACCAGCAAACGTGACAGTGGCTGTCTCGTGCGCAAGCCGGATTGCCCTCGCGCCGCCCTGGCCAGACCGACGACCTTTTGCACGACGCCGATATCGAACAACAATGCATCATTGTCATAGGCATCATTTGTCTCAGGCCAGTCGCTCATGTGCACGCTCAGCGGCGCGTTCTCGTCCGCGCCCCGCACGAGGTTCTGATAGACATGTTCGGACAGGAACGGCACGAATGGCGCCATCAAACGATGGGCAACGTCCAGACATTGGTACAACGTCAAATAGGCCGAGTGCTTGTCCTCGGGATCCGTGGATTTCCAGAAGCGGCGACGGTTTCGTCGCACGTACCAGTTGCTCAACTGATCGATGAAGGACTCAATAACGTCACCGGCCGATTTCGCATCGTAGTCGTCCATCGCCTCCGTGCAGCGCCTGATGGTCTGGTTCATCAACGCAAGCGCCCATCGATCGATCTCCGGACGCTGCTCGACGGGAATATCACTGCTTAGTTCAACATCGTCCAGGCGCGCATACAGGATGAAGAAACTATAGGTGTTCCAGAAGGTATTGATAAATGAACTGACGACATCGGCGACGATGTCTACCGAGATGCGCTTCAGCAAGTCCGGCGACAGTCTCGCGAGGAAATGCCAGCGCAGGGCGTCCGCGCCTACCGTATCGAAGACGTCGTAAGGGTTGACGATATTGCCGAGCGACTTCGACATCTTCTTGCCTTCCTTGTCCACGACCAGGTTCAGGCAAATGCAGTTCCTGAACGCAACGCTATCGGAGACCAAGGTGGCGATGGCATGCAAAGTATAGAACCAGCCGCGGGTCTGATCGGTAGCCTCGCAGATGAAGTCGGCCGGAAAATGGTCCTCGAACAGCTCCTGATTCTCGAACGGGTAATGCCATTGCGCGTAAGACATTGCGCCCGAATCGAACCAGCAATCGATAACCTCCGGCACGCGATTCCAGGTCTTGCCGTCTTTTTCAAAAGTAATGTCGTCTACGGCCGGCCGATGCAGGTCGAGTTCGCTCAAGTCCTGCCCCGTTAGTTCTTCCAGCTCCGCAACAGAGCCGACTACGTTGTATTCGCCCTCGCCGTCTGTCCACACAGGCAGTGGCGTTCCCCAGAATCGCTCGCGCGACAACGCCCAGTCGATGTTGCCCTCGAGCCAGTTACCGAAGCGTCCCTCGCGGATGTGGTCTGGAACCCATTTGATCGTGTTGTTGAGCTCGACCATGCGCTCGCTGAAGTCCGACGTGCGGATGTACCAGGCGTTCTTGGCGTAGTAGATGATCGGATCGCCCGTCCGCCAGCCGAACGGGTAGTTGTGCACGCAGGTCTCGGCGCGAAACATCATGCCGCGATCCTCGAGCTCTTTGATCAGCACTTTGTCGGCATGCTTGAAGAACATGCCGGCTACCGGAGTGACCTCCGGTAAGAAGTTGCCGTCCAGGCCAACACCATGCAATACCGGCAAGCCGTGTTCCTGGCCGAACGCCAGATCGTCTACGCCATAGGCTGGCGCCGTGTGCACGATGCCCGTGCCGTCCTCCGTACTGACAAAATCGGCCGGCAGCACTTTGAATGCGTCAGCATCGACGGACAGGTACTCAAACAGCTGCTCATAACGCGTACCGACCAGATCCGAGCCTTTCACGGTCTTCGTGACTTTGTGCGGCAGATCGCGAAGTACTGCTTCCCGCAGATCGGCTGCCAGAATCAGTGTTTCCCCATCCGCTTCCACATAGACGTAGTCCACGTCCGGATGAACGGCAAGTGCAAGATTGGACGGCAAGGTCCAGGGCGTCGTCGTCCAGACCAGAAAATAGGTGTTCTCTTCGCCTTCGACCTTAAAGCGAACCGTTACAGAAGGATCTTCAGTTTCTTTGTAGCCCAGCGCCAGTTCATGCGAGGACAGGGTTGCACCAATTCTTGGGTCGTAGGGCACGACCTTGTATCCACGATAGATCAATCCCTTGTCCCAGATGACCTTCAGCAGGTTCCAGATGGACTCTATATAAGTGTTATTGAGCGTGTAATACGCCTCATCCAGGTTGACCCAGAAGCCCATGCGCTCAGTCATCTTTTCCCAGTCGCCGATGTAGCGCATGACCGACTCGCGGCATCGACGATTGAATTCGGCGATGCCGACCTTAGCCTCTATCTCTTTCTTGTCGAATATGCCGAGCTCTTTCTCGATCTCGTGCTCGACTGGCAATCCGTGGGTATCCCAGCCCGCTTTGCGCGGCGCATAGTAGCCGCGCATGGTCTTGTATCGGGGAAAAGCGTCTTTGAAGCTGCGCGCCAGCACGTGGTGAATACCCGGCTTGCCGTTTGCGGTCGGCGGGCCTTCGTTGAAGCTGAATCTCGGCCGACCTTCGGACTGACTCAGAGTCTTTTCGAAGACATCGTGCTCACGCCAGAACTCGAGCACATCCTGCTCGAGTGCCGGCCCGTCGTACTGCCCCGTTACTTCCTTAAACCCCAAAACGCCTGCCCCAATATGCGAAAAGCCCCGAACGCAAACTGCGTCCGGGGCGACATGAATCCAATCGCGGTACCACCCGGTTTCACGAGAGCACATGCCCTCGCCTCAAATGCCCGATCTCGGGGGCCAGCCGGCTGGTCCTACTCGGCGAACACCTTTCAGACAGCGACTCAGGGGTGATTTTCAGAAGGCTTCAATCCGGAGCTCTCACTGTCCTCCGGTCGCTTTGATCGTAAAGACCGACTTACTCTTCCCCTTCAGCGTCTTGCAGGGGAAACTAGCTGTCATGGCTGTAAAATACAAGTGTTGTTATCTACCGACAGGGACGCCGTGACTAGCTCATTTCCAGATCCTCAATACATCGACACCAATGGCATTCGAATGGCCGTCCACGAGTCGGGCAATGGGCCACCTATCGTCCTGCTTCACGGCTTTCCCGAAATCGCGTTCTCCTGGCGATACCAGCTACCGGCATTAGCGGCGGCGGGCTATAGAGCCATTGCGCCCGATCAGCGTGGATACGGCGCGACCGACATACCCGGTAGCGTCGGCGATTACACGATTCAGCACTTGATTGGAGACGTCACCGGCCTTCTCGATGCTTATGAACTCGAGCAAGCACTGTTCATCGGCCACGACTGGGGTGCCCTGGTCACCTGGCAAATGGCATTGCTCGAGCCCGAGCGTATGGCCGGCCTGATTAATCTGAACATTCCCTTTTTTCCGCGCACGCCGATCGATCCGATCACGCTGATGCGCGATTATCTCGGCGATGATTTCTATATCGTCAATTTTCAGGACTCGAACGAAGCCGACCTGAAATGCGACGCCGACCCGGGTTATGTCTTCGACGTCATGATGCGCAAGAACCAGGTCACAAGAGCGCAATTCGAAGCGCTCCCCAAAGAGAAAAAAGCATTCAGCCTGCTTGCGGCACTCGCACGAACAGAATTGACCGGCGAGCCGCTGTTAAGCGAACAAGAGCACCGCGTATATACGGAAGCGTATAAAGCCGGCGGGTTCACCGGCCCGATCAATCGATATAGAAACTGGAGCCGAAACTGGGAAAGCACCAAGGATGTCGAACAAACTGTCAACGTGCCCACCCTGTTTATAGGGGCCGAGGATGATGTCATCGTGTCGCTCGCGCAGATCGAGGCCATGACACCGCACGTTACGGATCTCGAGATCCAAATGATCGAAAACTGCGGCCACTGGACGCAGCAGCAAAAACCGGACGAAGTGAATTCAATAATGCTCGAGTGGCTCGGTCGGCGTTACCCAGCCTAGAAAGATGATAATGATGCATGGCTTGTTTGACTTGAATGACGGCGTCGACGAGACAGACTTTCGGCAATGTTTCGAGCGCTTCTCGGAACACTTGAAGGAAAACAGCTTGGTGATTGGTGGACGCTTTATGCAGCACCAAGCACACGACGGCTATAACGCACGCGCACCGTTAACTAAGTACTATATATCAGTCGAATTTACGGATATGGCCCATGCCGAGCGGTGTTGGGCCTATATTGAAGACAAGAACGAGCCTCTGAAGTCACTGCATAACGCAGTATTTTCCAAAGTAAGAAATACGATCTTTTTTTTGTCCTCGGATGTCTGAGACAAGACCTGCTAGTGAACAGTCGGAGAAATGAGGCTTTCGCTGATCTCGCCGAACATCGCACGATCGAATGCGTTCACCAGCGTTGGAGTGTTTTGTGCGCCGACAAGGAAGAGGCGCCTGTTGACCAGGAAGTTCGGCACACCGGAAACGCCGCCCTGCCGAACTTGTGCTTCCTGCGCAAGCACGCTCTTTCGGGACAGTTCGTTGTCCAGTGTGTCGCTGATGTCTTTGTATTCGAGGCCATGACGCATCGCCAATTCGCTGAGCACATCCCGATCACCAATATCGAGGCCTGATTCGAAAAACCCCTTCAGGAACTCCTCTGCCAGATCGGGAGCACTCACCTTTTCCGTTTCGGCGAGTTTCATAACGCGGTGGGCGTTCAAGGTATTTGGTATGCGCGACACCTTGTCGAAATTGAAGTTGATGCCCTCTGATTTACCAACTTCGGTCAACTTGTCCAGCGCGGGCTTGAGCTCATCCGGATTGCCGAACTTCGATACCAGATACTCCTCGATGTCCATGCCCGCCAGTGGCATCGCCGGATTGAGCTGAAACGGATACCAGCTCACCGTACTCGGGCCGCCCACAGCCAACAGAGCATCGTCGAGACGCCGCTTGCCCAGGTAGCACCAGGGGCAAACGAGGTCTGCAATGATATCGACCTGCAACACCGCCTGTAGCGGCTTGCCGTCGTGACCTGCGATGTTGGATACGCTCTGGCTCATCGTGAATCCTGTTCCTCTACCTTTACTACCGCCGCCTGGCGGAATTTGGGCTAGATGATGAAATAGGGGCCGCGGTGGTGATATCAAGCTTGCCCAAGCTGCAAATCTTTGCGTCTTATGGTCTTGGACAATACCTGATCGCCATAGTTTTAGTGATATTCGGCGATTTAGCGGATTTTTACCGATTTTCGTGAATTTTAGAGACCTGATCAGAGAATTTTACGCTTATCGCGCAGCACGCCCCGCATCAATGAAAGGTAGCTAATCGTGCCGGCGATCGCGAAGTTCAGTAGCTCGTTGACGGTCACAAAGCCTCTGCCCTGTTCGATCATCTCGTCGCTGACGATCATGACCCGCGTCGCCGTGCTGATGATCAGCGCCGACAGGGTCAGAAGCGACTCTGCTGCACCGATAGCGCTACTCCACGAAGGCCTCCAGAGCATGACGCCGAAGAAACAAAGGCACATGCCATAGTAAAGGGTCCGCCATGCGGGCCATGCATCCAGGAAGATCAGGCGGATATTGAAATCCAGCAGGTAGTCCAGAAGGACGAATATGACGGTCGCCCCGTAGTAGCCGGTGATGAGCCTGGTCGATGCGTTTGATGTGCTCATTGCTGCAATATAATACGAGATTAGCCGGTCTATACTCAGAGACGATTCAAGGAGGCATGTTGTGCTGATCAAGAGACCAGCTGATGTTCGACCGTCTGAGATAACCAGCAAGGACAACTATCTCAACCGCCGCAAGTTCATCCAGAGTGGCGCCATTGCCGGCGGCTCATTGCTGACCGGGCAGGCCCTGAGCGCATTGGTGCCGGTCGAGCGCGGCGCCAAGCTCGCCGATGTGCAGCCGAGCGACTTCAGCACTGACGAAGCCGCGAACACGTTCGAAGATATCAGTACATACAACAACTATTGGGAGTTCGGATCGAGAAAGGATGATCCGTACCGGAACGCTCAGGACTTTGAGCCGCACCCATGGGCGATTCAAGTAGAAGGCCACGCCGAGAAAACCGGCACGTTCCATTTGGAAGACTTTGTAAAGCCACATGTGCTCGAGGAGCGCATCTATCGCATGCGCTGTGTGGAAGCCTGGTCGATGGTCATTCCGTGGGTCGGTATTCCGCTGGCAGACATCATTAAACGCTTTCAACCAACTTCTAATGCGAAATTCGTGCGCTTTGAAACGCTTCACGACAGAAAGAGAATGCCGGGTCAGCGTTACCGCGCATTAAGATGGCCCTATCGCGAGGGCTTGACCATGGCCGAAGCCACCCATCCGTTGGCCATTCTGGCCGTGGGCATTTACGGCGAAGTATTGCCAAACCAGAACGGCGCACCGATTCGACTGGTCGTCCCGTGGAAATACGGCTTCAAGGGCATCAAGGGGATCGTCAAGATGAGCTTTGAAGAGAAACAACCTAAGGGGAGCTGGGAGATAGCGGCGCCCAACGAATACGGTTTCTACGCCAACGTCAACCCGGAAGTGAACCATCCGCGCTGGAGCCAGGCGCGCGAGCGACGCATCGGCGGCGGCCTGTTCGCGTCGAAAATCCCGACGCAGATGTTCAACGGCTATGGCGAGCAGGTCGCTCACCTGTACGACGGGCTGGACCTTAGAAGAAACTTCTAACGTCATCGATACGATCAGGCAAATTCGTTTCGTCTGGAAGCCGCTGGTCTTTGTCATTTGTCTGATACCGGCGATGCTGGTGTTGACGGATACCTTCGAACTGACCGGACGTCTCGGCGCCAACCCGATCGAGGAGATCCAGGACCGTTTCGGCTACTGGGGCCTCAGGTTCGTCCTGATCACGCTTGCCGTGACCCCGCTTCGCCGGATCACAGGCAAAAACTGGTTAATTCGATTTCGCCGCATGCTTGGGCTCTTCGCCTTTTTCTACATCCTGATGCACTTTCTCACCTGGCTCATTCTCGATCAGAGTCTGTTGCTGTCCGCCATCAAGGAAGACATCTTCGAGCGACCGTTCATCACGATCGGCTTCACTGCCTTCCTCATTCTGATCGCGATGGCCGCCACCTCCACCAATGCCATGCGCAGGCGTCTCGGCAAGCGTTGGCAACAGATCCACTATGGGATTTACGTCGTGGCCTTGCTGGGCGTCTGGCACTACTGGTGGCAGGTGAAACTGGATGTCAGGGATCCGCAGATATATGCAGCCATACTTGTTGTACTATTGGGCTACCGCATAAGGGTGCGTCATAAGAAAAAACGTCAGGTGTGAAAAACAGTATCACCGGCTTGACCAGGTTGTCGGCCGTGGGTGTTTCGCTGGCGATTATTGGGGGGTGTGCTGGTCAGGACTCGATGCTGACTAGTAGCGACCGACCGCTCGATTGCCAGACAGGCGAATCACTCGTGTGTCGCGGAAAAACGGCTACGAAGATCAAAGCCTCGCTTCGTTCCAATGGTGCACATTGCACCTGTGAATCCGCAATCTGGGTCAACCGAAAATAAGGATCTAATGAAATGCTAAATGTCTGGTTCTACCGGACACAGCGTTTTGCGGCTGGGTCTAACGTGTCTGAGCAAAATTGACTACTGAAACAATTATCTTTATTGGCGTTGCCATTTACTTTGTGATGATGCTCGTAATCGGCGCCATCGCCTCGAAGAAATCGAATACCACGGCCAACTTCATCGTCGCCGGTCGCCGCATGCCCATCTGGATTTTGAGCGCCACAATCGTGGCGACCTGGTTCGGTGGCGGAACTATGATGGGTGCCGCCGGTGCCTCTTACGAACGGGGACTAATCGGTGTTATCGCCGATCCATTTGGCGGTGCGCTGGCCTTGTTCGTCGTTGGCTTTTTCTTCGTGCGCATATTCAGACGGCTGCGCCTGCTGACGTTTATCGAATTCTTTGAAGACAGATTCGGAATTACGGCGGCGACTATCGCTGCCGTAGCGTCCATCATCTCCAGCGTCGGCTGGACTGCAGCACTCCTCGTTGCTTTCGGCTTCGTTTTCGAGTCACTGACCGGCGTACCGCTGGAATATGGCATTGTCGGCGGGGCCATTGTCGTCTTCATCTATACCGTAGCAGGCGGCATGTGGGCCGTTGCCGTCACGGATTTCGTTCAGATCGTGGTTATCGCCTTCGGTCTCGTATTGCTTCTCGTGGTTGTTCTTATCGATGTCGGGGGCTGGGGCAACATTGGGCCGCATCTGCCTGAAGACACGTTTCGTATGATTCCGGCAGAGCACTCGGCACCGGTGTGGCTCGACTACCTTCGCGCCTGGATCATATTCGGAATTACTGATATCACCGCGCAAACCCTGTTGCAGCGTGCTTTCGCCGCAAAGAACGAACAAATCGCGCAGAACTCATTCTATCTGGCCGGAGTCGGTCACCTGACGCTGGGCATGATTCCGGTTACGCTGGGAATCATCGCCAGCGTTACGATGCCCGGCCTCACGGAACCTGAGACCGTCGTTCCTCAACTCGCTATTGCCCACCTCCATCCGGTTGCAATTGCGATCTTCGTCGGAGCATTGCTGGCCGCAATAATGAGCAGCGCGGACAGCGCCCTTCTTGCAGCAGCCAGCATCTTCAGCACTAACATTTTACCGCTCTTGAAACGCGAGACTTCGGACAAGTTCCGACTTCTCGTAACACGCATTGCCATCCCGGTTTTCGGCTGCTTTGCGATCTATGTCGCCCTGGCAGTAAAGGTCGTTTATAACCTGATCATGGATGCCAACTCGGTATCGCTTGTTTGTGTCGTCATACCATTCATCGCCGGCATCTACTGGAAACTAACAAACCGAACCGGCGTCCTCGCGTCGATGGCAGTGGGCTTTCTGGTCTGGATTCTCGCGATTTTCATGACACCGGATCTGGCCGGCGACATGCTGGGATTACTGGCGGGTTTGATAACCATCCTCATCGTGGTCCCACTCACACAGAAATTTGACCCGCCCAAGCCGCTCCTGAACAGCGACGGAGAGGAGATCGAATTGAAGGATCGGCTGGGCACGCTGCCCCTGTTTCGCAGAGTCGATTAAAGCGGCACTTCGTATCGCAAACTGCGGCTTCAGATTTTGTTTCGCTCGATCAATTGTCGGGCAATGATGATGCGCTGCATCTCGTTCGTGCCCTCCCCTATCGCGAGTAGCGGCGCGTCTCGATAGAGCCTTTCAATAACGTACTCGCTCGAGTATCCATACGCCCCGAAGATACGCATTGCCTCTATGGAGTTTTCTAACGCTGCCTCGCTGGCGAAATACTTCGCCATGCCAGCTTCCATATCGCAGCGCTTGCCCGCGTCGTATGCTTTGGCCGCGCTTGCTGTTAGCAATCGGGCGGCCTCCACTCGCGTACTCATATCACCGAGCTTGAGCTGAATGGCCTGATGTTCGCAAATGGGCTTGCCGAAAGTTTTTCGAGTTTGGGAGTAACGAACAGACTCGTCCAATGCCGCTTTTGCGACGCCGACACCGCGCGCCGCAATATTGATCCGTCCAAGCTCCAGACCGGCAACGGCATTGTAGAATCCCCGACCCTCCTCATCCCCGATCAGGCGGTCTGCAGAAATGCGATAGTCCTCAAGCACGATTTCCGCCGTATCGACTCCGCGATAGCCGAGTTTGTCGAGTTTACGAGTAACGTTATAACCGTCGCCTTTCTCGGCGATGAACATGCTCATGCCTTTGCGCGGTGGGTCGGCTTTGGGGTTCGTTTTGACGAGTAACGCCGTGCAGTTACCCTCAAGGGCATTGGTAATCCAGAGTTTGCTGCCATTGATTACGTAATCGTCACCATCCCTGCGGGCGACAGTCTTGATCCCTTGCAGATCCGTTCCTGCGGCAGCCTCCGTAAGCGCCAGACCCCCGCGCAATTCGCCAGACGCCAGTTTCGGCAGGAAACGCTTTTTCTGGTCCTCGGTTCCGTCTCGCTCGATGCAGCTCGCCAATATCAGGTGGGTGTTAAGCACGCCGGTCAGCGACATCCAGACTTCGCAAATTCTGGTGACAATCTTCGAATACGTTGTAACCGGGAGGCCCAGTCCACCCCACTCCGTGCCAATCGTCGCGCCGAAAAGACCGAGCGTTCTCATCTGCTCTACCATTTCGTGGGGATACTCGTCCTTGTGCTCGAGCTCGCTCGCATGCGGCCGAACATCTTTTTCCAGCCATTTGTCCAGGGAGTCGAGAATCATCGTTTCGACGTCAGACATATTGAGACACCTTATTCAGATCGCTCCGGGGCAAGCATTAGTGTAAAGCAAAAAAAAGGCCCGACGAAAATCGTCGGGCCCTTCATTCTTCGCCTGAGCGAATGATCTACATCATTCCACCCATGCCACCCATACCGCCCATATCAGGCATGGCTGGCGCAGCATCGTCCTTCGGCGCTTCGGCAACCATAGCTTCGGTCGTCAGCAGCAGACCGGAGATAGATGCAGCATTCTGCAATGCATATCGCACAACCTTGGTCGGGTCGAGAATACCCATTTCTATCATGTCGCCGTACTCGTCAGTTGCAGCGTTGTAGCCGTAGTTACCTTTGTTTTCTACAACTTTGTTCAGAACGACACTGGGATCACCGCCGGCGTTCTGTACAATCTGCCGCAACGGCTCTTCGACTGCACGGCTCAGAATCTTGATGCCGACTGACTGGTCATCATTGTCGCCCTTGATCTTCATTGCGGCCACGGCGCGGATCAAGGCAACGCCACCACCGGCAACAACGCCTTCCTCAACAGCCGCACGGGTTGCGTGCAGCGCATCTTCGACGCGGGCTTTCTTCTCTTTCATTTCAATTTCCGTCGCAGCGCCAACCTTGATTACGGCAACACCGCCGGAGAGCTTGGCAACGCGCTCCTGCAGTTTTTCCTTGTCGTAGTCAGAGCTCGACTCTTCGATCTCCGCATTTATCTGGTCGACGCGGCCCTTGATGTCCTCGGATCGACCTGCGCCGTCGATGAGCGTCGTGTTTTCCTTGGTAATCTGAATTTTCTTGGCTTCGCCAAGATCGTCCAGCGTTGTCTTCTCGAGCGACAGGCCAACCTCCTCGGAAATCACGCTACCGCCGGTCAGGATCGCGATGTCTTGTAGCATGGCCTTGCGGCGATCGCCGAAACCAGGTGCTTTGACAGCCGCAACTTTCACGATGCCGCGAATGTTGTTGACCACGAGGGTCGCCAGTGCTTCGCCTTCGACGTCTTCTGCAACGATCAGGAGGGGACGGCCAGACTTGGCAACGGCCTCGAGAACCGGCAGAAGATCGCGTATGTTCGAGACCTTCTTGTCATGCAGGAGAATGAGCGGATCCTCGAGTTCTACTGACTGACTCTGCTGGTTGTTGATGAAGTAAGGGGACAGGTAACCGCGATCGAACTGCATGCCTTCGACGACATCCAGCTCATTAATGAGTCCTTGTCCCTCCTCAACCGTGATCACGCCCTCTTTTCCGACCTTCTGCATCGCCTCGGAAATGACTTCGCCGATCTCGG
>CAYLSX010000061.1:0-12435 GCA_964386685.1 uncultured Woeseiaceae bacterium
TGGCGAGTTGGCGCAAGACGTAGTGCAGAATGCCGCCGTGTTCGTAGTAGTCGCGTTCTTTCGGTGTATCGATGCGTACTCTTGCTTTGAACTCGACTTTGCTGCCGTCGTCTTTGGTCGCTGTGACATTGACGTTCTCGGCATTGGCATCGGCGTGACCGACGATGTCGAACACTTCGCTTCCATTCAGGCCGAGCGTATCGGCACCCTGGCCGTCCATGAACTGCAAGGGCAGTACGCCCATGCCGATCAGGTTGGAGCGGTGAATGCGCTCATAGCTTTTCGCAATCACGGCTTTGACGCCGAGTAGCAGTGTTCCCTTTGCCGCCCAGTCGCGTGACGAGCCTGTGCCGTATTCTGTTCCGGCGAGGACGACCAGCGGGACGCTGTCTTGTTTGTACTTTAGCGACGCATCGTAAATCGACATCTGCTCGTCGCTGGGCTGGTGTCTTGTCCAGCCGCCTTCGGTGCCGGGGGCGAGCTGATTTCTGAGACGAATGTTGGCAAAGGTGCCACGCATCATGACTTCGTGGTTGCCGCGCCGCGAACCGTAGGAATTGAAATCAACGGGCTTGACGCCTTCGGCTTGCAGGTACTCTGCAGCGGGACTGTCCAGCGCAATGCTGCCCGCCGGTGAGATGTGATCTGTTGTCACGGAGTCTCCGAGTAATGCGAGGACTCTCGCACCGCGAATGTCAGATACCTCTTCGGTGTCCAGAGTCATGCCTTCGAAGTACGGCGGGTTCTTGACGTAAGTCGAATCGGCGTCCCAGCTGTAAATCTCGCCACCCGTTACCTCGAGGCCGTTCCAGTTCTCGTCGCCTGCGAAGACGCTGTCGTAACTCGACTTGAACATGCCGGAATCGATGTTTTGAGCAATGGCTTCGTGCACTTCTTTCTGATCCGGCCAGATATCTTTGAGATAAACCGGATTGCCGTCTTTGTCTTCGCCGAGTGAATCGTTATTCAGGTTTACGTCCATTCGTCCTGTCAATGCGTAGGCGACGACGAGAGGTGGGGACGCCAGGTAGTTCATCTGCACGAGCGGATGGATGCGTCCTTCGAAGTTGCGGTTGCCGGACAACACGCTGCATCCAACGATGCTGGCGCTTTGCACTGCTTCTGCAATCTCGGGTTTGAGTGGACCGGAGTTACCGATGCAGGTGGTACAACCGTATCCGACTGTATAGAAACCCATGGCATCGAGGTCGTCCAGCAGGTTGGACTTCTCGAGATAGTCGGTAACGACTTTCGAACCAGGTGCCAGGCTGGTCTTAACCCACGGTTGGGTCTTCAAGCCTTTCTCTCGGGCATTTCGTGCCAGCAAGCCGGCGGCAATCATCACGGCCGGGTTCGAGGTGTTGGTGCAACTGGTAATTGCAGCAATCAGAACTGCGCCATCTTTAATTTCGACGTCTTCGCCGTCGAGGTTTGCTGTCGCCGAGCCACCGTCTCTGCGGTCGCCAATCGCGGCTTTTACGTCCCGATTGAATGCTGTATCGGCCTCGCTCAATGCGATGCGGTCTTGCGGGCGTTTCGGTCCGGCAATACTCGGCTCCACCGTGCTCATGTCGAGTTCGAGAATGTCACTGTAGTCGGCATCTGCTGCGCCTTTGTGACGCCACAGTCCCTGTTCTTTCGCGTATGCCTCGATCAGCTTGATGTGTTCGGCGTCGCGACCGGACAGCTCGAGGTAACGCAGTGTCTCGTCATCAATCGGGAAGATCGCACAGGTACTGCCGAACTCGGGCGACATATTGCCGAGCGTTGCCCGATCCGCAAGCGGCAGATATTCGAGGCCGTCGCCGAAGAACTCGACGAACTTGCCGACGACACCGCGTTCCCGGAGCAGCTGGGTCACGGTAAGGACCAGGTCAGTTGCCGTTGTGCCTGGCTTTAGTGCACCACTCAACTTGAAGCCAAGCACTTGCGGGATGAGCATGGTGATGGGCTGTCCGAGCATGGCGGCTTCGGCTTCGATACCACCAACGCCCCAGCCGAGAATGCCCAGGCCATTGATCATGGTTGTGTGTGAATCAGTGCCCACCAGCGTGTCCGGATAAGCAGAGCGTTGGCCGTTTTTCTCTGCATCGAATACGACGCGACCAAGGTATTCGAGATTAACCTGGTGGACGATGCCGGTGTTCGGCGGCACGACGCGGAAGTTCTCGAATGCGGTCTGGCCCCAACGCAGAAAAGAATAACGTTCCTTGTTGCGGTTGAACTCGATCTTGTTGTTGAGATCGAGTGCATCAGCCGTCCCGTACTTGTCCACCTGCACGGAGTGGTCGATAACGAGTTCGGCCGGCGCCTGTGGATTGATGCTGTCGGCAGACCCGCCCAGATTGACGACGGCATCGCGCATGGCGGCCAGATCGACAACCGCGGGCACACCCGTGAAGTCCTGCAGAATCACGCGGCTCGGTGTGAAGGAAATCTCTGTGCTGGGATCTGCTTTGGCATCCCAGTTGGCAAGCGCCAGGATATCTTCCCGGGTGACGTCTCGGCCATCTTCGTGTCTGAGCAGATTCTCGAGGAGAATCTTGAGCGAATACGGAAGCCTGTCGACATGTCCGTCGCTGACTGCATCGAGTCTAAAGATTTCAAACTGATTGCCGCCAACGTCCAGCGTTGAACGGGCGCCGAAGCTGTCCGTCATGTGTGTTCTCCGGGATTGTGGTGTCCAGCCCGGCGACCAACGCGGGGCGGGGCGGCATTATAACGGATTTGTGACGGCCCGTTAGATCGCGGCACGTACCTGTTCGGTTCGGGAGATGGCCTCGTCGATGACCGCGCCGCCCAGACATCGTTCGCCGTCGTAAAACACAGCAAACTGCCCGGGCGCAACGGCTCGCTGCTGCTCTTCAAATGATACGAGCAACTGATCTTCACCGATCCGAGAGACGTGGCATACCTGGTCGAATTGTCGGTAACGTATCTTGACATTGCAGTCCAGCTCACCGGTTTTTGCGAGTCTGGCGGGCACCTCACCGATCCAGCTCGCGAGGCTGGCCTCAATCGTATTGCTGTAGAGCAATGGATGCTCGCCCTGAACTACGATTAGTACGTTGTCATCGAGATTCTTGTCCGCGACGTACCAGGGCTCGTCGCCTGAATCCTGGCGGCCGCCGATCTTCAAGCCCTCGCGCTGGCCGAGCGTGTAGTACATCAGCCCGTTGTGTTGGCCGACATCTGTCCCTTCGAGCGTACGAATCGGACCGGGATTTGCGGGCAAATAGCTGGCCAGGAATTTCCGAAAGGGTCGCTCGCCGATGAAGCAGATGCCGGTGCTGTCCTTCTTGTCGTAAACGCTGAGGCCTTGATCGTGTGCAATGCGGCGGACATCGGCCTTCATCATGTCTCCCAAAGGAAAAACCGTTTCAGCCAGTGCTTCGGCGCTTACTGCATGCAGGAAGTAACTCTGGTCCTTATTTTGATCAGCTCCTTTCAATAAGGCAGCCTGGTTGCCGGAAACCTCGACACGCGCGTAGTGTCCTGTTGCCAGTAAATCGCCGCCGAGTCGCTTTGCGTAATCGCGAAATACGCCGAACTTGATCTCGCGATTACAGAGCACGTCGGGATTGGGTGTGCGTCCAGCCCGATACTCTTCGAGGAAGTAGTCGAATACCCGGTCGCGGTATTGTTTGGCGAAATTGACGTGATGCAGCGGAATGTCGAGTTGCTCGCAGACACGCCGGGCATCCTGAAGATCTTCGGCCGCGGTGCAGTAGCCGTCGTCGTCCTCCCAGTTGGTCATGTGCAAGGCCTGCACCTCGGCGCCCTGCTGCTGCAGCAGTACAGCGGCCACGGCGGAATCGACCCCGCCCGACAGACCGAGGATGACCTTTTTGCCGCCCAGATTATTATTGGATATCGCCATAGGGCTGCGATTTTAACAGAGCTTGTCTTATCGACACCCGTTTCGTAGAGTTGCTGGAGTTCTTAATTCTGCCGAGCCCGAAATTCCGGGCGGCAATGACTTCAGGGAAAAGACAATGCGTACAGGCTTCGGTTTGCGTGGAATAGCATTCTTGCTCGGCGCGTCCATCGCCAGCTCGGCGTGGGCGGATAATTACTCCGTTACGGTTGACCTGTTCAGAGGCGCCGTCAGCAGCGAGTTCTTCGATAACAGCTACGGCTATGCCGTATTTCCGACTATCGGAAAAGGTGGTATCGGCATTGGCGGTGCTCACGGCAAGGGTCAGGTCTATGTCAAGGGCACTCATGTTGGCGATACAACGATGACGCAGATTACATTCGGCTTTCAGTTAGGTGGGCAGGCGTATAGCCAGATTATCTTTTTTGAAGACGAACGTTCCTTTACCGAGTTCACAAGCGGCAACTTTGAATTTGGCGCTCAGGCCACAGCTGTTGCCATAACAGCAGGTGCATCCGCTCAGGCAAGCACAACGGGCACGGGCGCGGGTGCCAGTGGCGGCAAAAGCGACGCCAAGACGGTCGGTGTCTATTACAAGGGAATGGCAGTGTTCACCGTTGCCAAGGGCGGACTGATGTATGAAGCCACCGTTGGCGGGCAGAAATTCACCTATAAGTCTGTAAATTAATCAGTTTCAGCTAGAGTAGTGCGGCATTGGCCATGACGGCCGCGACGTTTTGCTGCACTGGCATAAGTCCGGCGAGGAAACCGTCGGGCTGACGCTGTCCGGCCAGGTAATCTTCGACGCTTCGCATGACGACTGGCGAGCGCAGCCTGTGCATATGACGCTGCAGGTCTGCCGGCGACAGCCAATGCACTCCGTAGACGCCGTCATCGAGCTTTCGTGTTTCATCGTGAGCGATGTAGTTACCGACGTAGGCAATACGAAGATATTGTTGTCGGCTCTGAGGATGTATCCAGAGGTAGACGCCGAGTAATTCACCGGCTGTGATTTGACAGCCGGTTTCCTCGAGCGCTTCCCGGACGACTGCCTGTTCGGGTGATTCGCCGGCTTCGATGTGACCACCGGGATGGTTCATGACGACTACGCCCGATGAGCGCTCCTCGACGATGAGAAAGCGACCGTCACGTTCGACAACAGCAGAAACTGTCAGATCAGTTGAATTCATAACGCGGCAACTTTTGTTTGGTCTTGCTTATATGCCGAGTTGACGGAACTCTATTTCGACTTCACTGGCTTGCCAGATTTCGTCAAACATCTTTCCGTAGAGCTTGGCGACTGCGGGTTCAAAGGTATCTGCAATGCCTTCCCAACGACTGGCTTGCAGGCGATAGACGAGAGCGGTCTCGTCGGCGATGCAAAAAGACTCTGCATGGGTGCGCAGATCCTCTCTTACATGGCGGAATTCAATATAGGTGTTCAGGCGTCGTCCGAGATGGACGAAGTTATTGCCGTTCTTGATGGCGCGTATCGGGTCCGCGATTAACACGCGAACTCTTGCGTAGGCCTGTGACAGGCAGAGTTTCTTGATGACCTCGAGGAAGTCGGGGTCGTCGTAAATACCGGGCTCGAGATCGTGCGTGAAAATGGATACCTTGCGGCTCGCCTCGCTGGCGACATCGATGACAGCCTGACGCATTTCTTCCCGGGTTGAAATCACCCATCGTCGACCTTTATCCCGAGCTTGTTCCATGATTTACCGCGCTACAAATCTAAGCGTGCAAGGACATGCGGTATGCCACCTTCAGAAAAGATTTCTTCGTCACTGACAAAGCCAAATTTCTTATAAAAATTCAGCGCGTGTGTTTGTGCGTGAAGGAAGACCTGACTAAAGCCCTTTTTCCGGGCTTCCTCAACCAGTCGGGTCAACATTGCCGAACCCACACCCTGACCGCGGTACTCCGCTATTACCGCGAGTCTCGCAATCTTACCGTTCGGTTCAATACGTCCTGTGCCAACTACGTCACGTTTTTCGGAGAATGCGAGCACATAAGAACTGTTCTCATCCGCGTCATCCCACTCATCGGACTCGGGAATTTTCTGATCAATAATGAAAACCTGGCGCCGCACGAAGACGATTTCATCCTGGTCGTCCTGCCAGCTTGCGCTTCGCATCGAGAATATCTTATGTAACATCGTTTTGCTCGTCAGGCTGCAGGTCAAACGCACCGTGGGCCAACAGCCATCGCAACAGCTCGTCGTCGTCCGCTTGCGCCATCCGATCTGCACAAATTCGTCGAAAATTTCCGACTTGGTCTGCATCGACTGACTTCCCGTAGCCGTTCGCGAAGACCAGGTTCTGGCCCGCCGTGATGCAAAAGGCCAGCCTTGCCATGCCATGGACCCGAAACTCCCTCGTGCCGGACGCGAGTAGCTCCTGGACTCGGCGCTGGCTCGGCTCCTCCGGAGCCAGCCATGCCTTGACGTCCGTGACGACGCTGCCAAATGCACGGGCAATTTCTTCATCCGTAAGACCTGAGTCCGTGGAGAAGGCTTGTCGTGCACGTTCAAGCGAGCGCGCCGAAATCAGACCAGGCTCAGACTCCGTCACCGATAAATCCGGATCGGCGTGGAAGACATCGTCAATTCCTTCATGATCGATGTCACTGTCCTGAATTCGGGCGACGCCTGCCAGGAATTCCAACAAGGTTGGCGCTCGCATGCCGATGGAATAGGTCATGCAGGAATCTTTGGCAATACCCCAGTGGGCGATTCCCGGTGGCAGGTAAAGAACGTCGGCAGGGCTGGCTTTGACAGGGCTGTCGTCGATGAATTCCTCGAGAAGCGACAGCTCGCCAGATTCGACTGCCTTGAGTTCCGTGTTCGCCGACGCGAGGCGCCATTCACGTTGTCCGGCTCCCTGACAAAGAAAGACATCGTAGTTGTCACGATGCGGGCCGACGCTGCCGCCGGGTGCCGCAAAACTTATCATCAGGTCATCGATGCGCCAGTCGGGAACGAACGAAGCTGCGTGGAAGAATTGTCTGAAATCGGGCAGGTGCTTTTCCACATCCTGGACCAGCAGCGTCCAGTCCTTTGGAGGTAACGCGGCGAGCGTTTTGTCGTCGAACGGACCATGCTCGAGCCGATAGCTGGTCGTAGCACCATCGTGTTCCGAGAAAACCAGTCGCGACTCGACATCGCTCTGGGTGGCCAACCAGGCCAGTTCGTCGGCATCGAGTTCCGGCAGGCCGGCTGGCAGGGCCTGCGGCATGAAAAGCGGTGCTTTTTGCCAGTAACGGTCGAGGAAGTCTTCCGTCGATAGGTCATCCGGAAACTGAAACACAGGTGATTACTTGGGCTAACTAGTGGATTTCGCGAGCGTACTGGCAAGGCCCGTGTAAGTCGCCGGCGTTAATTCCAATAGTCGCTGCCTGGCATCGTCCGGCATATCCAGTGACCGCACGAACTCGTGTAGCAGCTCTTTGGTGACAGACTTGCCCCGAGTCAGTGCTTTCAGCTTCTCATAAGGCTCCGGTACGCCGTAACGGCGCATGACCGTCTGAATGGCCTCGCCAAGGACTTCCCAGCTCTGCTCGATATCCCGTTGAATCGCCTCCGGTTCGGCCCGCAGTTTGTCGAGCCCCTTTAAAGAGGAGTCGAGGGCAATCATCAGGTGTGCGAGGGCAACACCAATATTCCTCTGCACCGTCGAATCGGTGAGGTCGCGTTGCCAGCGCGAGACTGGCAGCTTGTCGGCGAAATGATTGAGCATGGCGCTCGACAGCCCCAGATTGCCTTCCGCATTCTCAAAATCGATCGGATTGACTTTGTGCGGCATCGTCGATGATCCCACCTCGTCTTTGGCGATGCGTTGTGAGAAATAGCCGAGAGAAATATAGCCCCAGATGTCACGGCAAAAGTCCAGCAGCACCGTGTTGAAGCGCACCAGCGCGTGCGCATATTCCGCAGTCCAGTCGTGCGGCTCTATCTGCGTGGTGTGAGGATTGGCATTGAGGCCCAGTGACTCGATGAAGCGTTTGCTGAGATCGGGCCAGTCGACATCGGGGTAAGCGGCGACGTGCGCATTGAAGTTGCCGACGGCGCCGTTGAACTTGCCACGCACCTCGACTTTGGCCAGTTGATCGCGCGCCCGGACAAGTCGGGAAACAACATTCGCAAGCTCCTTGCCGACAGTCGTCGGGCTGGCTGTTTGCCCATGGGTTCGCGACAACATCGGCAGCTCGGCGTACTCGCTGGCCATTTTGCCTAACCTGGTCGTAAGTTTTTTCATTTGCGGCAGCACTACGTCGTCGCGGCCGTTTCGCAGCATGAGCCCGTAGGCGAGATTGTTGATGTCCTCCGAGGTGCAGCCGAAATGAATAAAATCTCCGACTGGCCCGGCATCGGCGCCGCTGCCGATCTTTTCCCTGAGGTAGTACTCGACCGCCTTCACATCGTGGTTGGTCTTCGCCTCGATCTTCTTGATGCGTTTGGCATCGTCGATCGAGAAGTTGTCGGCGATGTGGTTTAACAGGTCCTTCATGACCGATGTGAGGGGAGGGAGTTCTTCAATGCCCGGCTCGTCGGCGAGCCACTGCAGCCAGCGAATCTCTACCAGGGTGCGATAACGAATCAGACCGTATTCGCTAAAAAAATCTCGGAGTGCGTCCGCCTTGCCGGCATACCGGCCATCGACCGGTGACAGGGATCTGAGGTCGGAATGTTCCATCGGATGCTTGCTCGTAACTGGACTTGGGGGCGCAAAGCGCGAATCATACACCATCGGCCGTGACGCTGAGCCAGGCTTGAAAGCTTGCAAGGGCACCTAGATATAAGGGTTAGAGTTTGATGAGTGACAAGTCACATCGTACGGAACACGACAGCATGGGCGAGCTAAAAGTACCTGCCGATGCACTTTGGGGCGCACAGACCCAGAGGGCAGTCGATAACTTTCCGATTAGCGGTCTTGCAATGCCGCGCCAGTTCATCGCGGCGTTGGGGCTGGTCAAATGGGCTGCCGCCGGCGCCAATTCCGAGCTCGGCTTGCTGACCACCGATAAGGCGGTCGTCATTCAAAAGGCGGCGCTCGAGGTCGCGGAAGGGGCGCACGATGAGCATTTCCCTATCGACGTCTTCCAGACCGGCTCCGGCACCAGTTCCAACATGAATGCGAACGAGGTTATCGCCCGACTGGCCACTAAAGAGTTAGGCGCCGAGGTGCATCCCAACGACGACGTCAATATGAGTCAAAGCAGCAATGACGTGATCCCGACCTGCGTGCACGTCAGTGCGGCAATAAACATTCATGATCAGTTGTTACCCGCGCTACGGCACCTGGCAAAAGCGCTGCAAAAGAAAAGTGAAGAAACGAGCGACGTCGTAAAGACGGGCCGCACACATCTGATGGATGCGATGCCGATCACCTTGGGTCAGGAACTCGGCGGCTGGCGTACACAGATTATACAGGGCATCGCCAGGTTGAATGATGCGATGAAACGCTTGTGTGCCATAGCCCAGGGCGGCACCGCAGTCGGCACTGGAATCAATGCACACCCGGAGTTCGGCAACAAGGTCGCGCTGTTACTGACCGAACGCTGCGGTTTCGAGTTCAGCCAGGCGCAATCCCTGTTCGAGGCGCTTTCCAGTCAGGACGCGGCGACGGAAACGTCGGGACAACTCAAGGTGCTTGCGGTCAGCCTGATGAAGATTGCGAATGACCTTCGTTGGATGAATTCGGGGCCCTTGGCCGGCCTCGGCGAGATCGCGTTGCCGGCATTACAGCCTGGATCGAGCATTATGCCGGGCAAGGTCAATCCCGTGATTCCGGAAGCTGTGGCGATGGTCTGTGCACAGGTCATCGGCAACGACACGACGATTACGGTGGCCGGCCAGTCCGGCAATTTCCAGCTGAATGTCATGCTGCCGGTGGTCGCTCATAATCTGCTGCAAAGCATCGAACTGCTGGCCAACGCCTCGGTTTGCCTCGCCGACAAGGCGATAGCGGGCTTCACGGTCAACCAGGAGAATCTGGATCGCGCGGTGGACAGAAATCCCATTCTGGTGACGGCGCTTAACCCGGTTATCGGCTACGAAAAAGGCGCCGCTGTCGCCAAGAAGGCTTACGCCGAGGGCCGGCCGGTCAAGGATGTAGCCCGCGAGATGACTGACCTCAGCGACGAGGAACTGGACCGGCTTCTCGATCCTGCTTCCCTGACCGAAGGCGGCATCAAAAATTAAACCGGCTCTGGTCACTGCCGGACACATCCGTGAACGCCTGGCAGGCACGCAAATGCCCGAGGATCCGTTGGCGGTCGTTATGCCTCCCGGCAGTCGCGAGTGGCCTGCGGACTTGCGCCGCAAGATGTGCGAGGGCCTGAAGCCTGCCGGCGTACTGATACCGATCATCGAGCATGCGGACAGCCTGTCGGTATTGCTGACGCTAAGATCCTCCGAACTCACGCATCATGCGGGCCAGGTGAGTTTTCCGGGCGGCCGTATGGAATCGGCCGACGCCGATATTACGCAGACCGCCCTGCGCGAAACCCACGAAGAAGTCGGCATCCGGCCCGAGCAGGTCGATGTAGTGGGCTATCTGCCGCCGATGTTGACCGTAACCGGCTTCGCGGTCACGCCAGTCGTCGGGCTCGTCGAAGCGGACATTGGCCTGACACTGGACGAGCGAGAGGTCGAATTCGCTTTCGAGGTACCGCTATCGTTCCTGCTGGATGATAAAAACCAGCAGTCGTCGCAAAGAGAGGTGCGCGGGGTTATCGTGCCGATTATCGAGTTCAACTACGAACGGCGGCGTATCTGGGGCGCGACGGCAAACATATTGGTGGAATTCCGTAATATATTGTTTAAAAACAAGATAGTATGAGTAACATCGAGAATTTACTTGAGATTATGGCCAAGCTCCGCAACCCCGACGGAGGTTGCCCCTGGGACCAGCAACAGGACTTTGCGAGCATCGCGCCCTATACCGTCGAGGAGGCATACGAGGTCGCGGACGCGATAGCCCGCGAAGACATGTCGTCTCTGCGTGATGAACTTGGGGATTTGCTGTTTCAGGTCGTATTTCACGCCCAAATGGCCAGCGAGGCCGGCGACTTCGAATTCAGCGATGTGGCCAAGACCATCTGCGACAAGATGATCCGGCGGCATCCGCATGTATTCGGCAATGAGGCGGAGCTTGCTCGCGGCGCTGTTGCAGGCAGCTGGGAGCGCATTAAGGCGTCGGAGCGAGGCGATTCACCCGACAAGAGTGCGCTCGAGGGCATTACGTTGTCGCTGCCGGCGCTGAAACGCGCTGAGAAACTCGGCAATCGGGCCTCAGGCAGCGGTTTTGACTGGCCCGACATAAAAGGAGTCAGAGCCAAGGTCGATGAAGAGCTCGGCGAACTCGACGAAGCCAGGCAGGAAGCCGATGCCGAACATATCAGCGAGGAGCTTGGCGACCTGCTGTTCGTCGTCGCCAATCTTGCGCGCCACTTAGGCGTCGACCCGGAACAGGCCCTGGTGCAGGCCAATCGCAAGTTCGAGCAGCGCTTTCGCCTGATGGAGGCAGAAATCAGTGACGGCGGCGCATCTTTGGCTGATCTGGATCTCGATATGCTCGAAGAAAAATGGCAGGCGGCGAAGAAAAAACTGTCACCTTAGTCCATTCATAAGCCGTTCAGTTTAAGGGGAAAATTCGGTTCCAGCTGTTCAGGCGAGGTTCATTGCGCGCGGTCTATTCTCACACCCAAGCTTCGAAAAGCATCGGGGCATGGTTAAAGACCACGGAGTATTGAGATGAACATTAGAGCCTGGATAAGCCTTTCGCTAGCCTTGGGTACAACGCCGGCGATGGCCGACGCGGTCTATGACTATGCCCGCGTTATAAACGCCGAGCCCATTATTCGTTATGCGACGGTCCACGTGCCGGTGAAGGAGTGCTGGGAAGAGACCGAGTACTACAGCGTGACCCAGCGTCCCAGAGGCATGATCGGAGGCGCCATCGTTGGTGCCATCATCGGTGGCGTGATCGGACATCAGTTTGGTCATGGGCACCAACGGGATCATGGAACGGTTATTGGGTCGTTGGCGGGTGCTGCGATCGGCAGCGAAGTCGCTGTCGCCAGGGCCGGTGGCTATGAGACCACACAGTATTCGCGGCCGGTTCGCCGCTGCGAGACCCGATACACGGTACGCAAGGAAGAGCGCATCGACGGCTACCGCGTCACGTACATCTACAATGGCCAGAAATACGCGACCAGGATGCCACACGATCCTGGCAGCCGATTGCGCATCCGGGTCGACGTGAGACCCGCACCGTAAGCATGTGCGGAAAAGAGCGCCGGTCTGGGACTCTGTGACCGGCCCCGTTGCAATCGGCGTCACTTGTTTGGATGATTGCGCTTGGAGATAGTCGTTGAAGCCGATATCGAGACCATCATGATGAAATCTTTGCTGACAACTCTGCTGCTGGTTGTGGCGATCGGGGCCGCTCCCCAGACGCTCGCCGGCAAGTACGAGCTCGGTGAGCTGCTCGCGCAAGTTGACAGAGTCGCGATTGCCGACAGCAAAGACCGCCGCGATCTGAGGATTGCGCAGA
>CAYLSX010000062.1:0-12309 GCA_964386685.1 uncultured Woeseiaceae bacterium
GCGAATTCTGCTACGGAAATGGTCGAATCAGCCGGTAACACGCGTCGCGCATCAGTCCTGAACCTTTGCAATACAAAGAGTTAGACGGGTCCGACCCCAAATCCCTGATTACATAAATACCTTGTTTCCGGACCAGAGCCGCTAGCAACAGGCGTTCAATAAATATAGGGAAAGTCTGGATATTCTGTTCAATCACGAGAAAGAACTGGACAGCATCGCAGGCGACCGAAGAAAGGGTCCGATGCAGCCAAGTCTGGCGGAAACAGCATTTGATTAACGGTACCGACAAGGTTCTTTTCTGGTAGAGCAGCGGACTTCGCACCGGCGCATTCCATGGTCCGGCTGCGAACTTGTAACGTACGGGGTTAAAATCCCAGTTGCAGGCCAATCGCGATCAAGTCGGCTGTCGTGCCATCGAGATCAAAACGCGACCAATCGACCGTAACCGATAGGTTTTTGTAAACCGTTGCACTTATGCCAGCCGCAAAATGTGCGTTGACGTCGCTAACGTTATCATCGACGTTGCCGACGACGCTTTCGCCATCCCAAAAGAATGCGCCAAGCCTGCCGTACAGACTGAACCTGTCAGAAAGCGGTATCGAACCGGTGGCGGCGATTAGAAAACCATCGGCGTCTTCCGATATCTGGACCGGATTCCCGCCGGCATCGACAAACTGGTCAAAATGACCAAAGTCAACGTAGCCTCCGTCCACGGAGAAATGCTCATTGAAGCGGTAACCGCCGTAGAAGCGCATGGCAGTACCGCCTGAATCCAACTGGAACCCATCGATCCCATTGTCGAAATCAGCGGAGCCAAGCGCCGCGCCGACATACCAGTAAGAGTCTGCCGCCGCGACTTGCATCAATAGAATCTGAGCCAGAGCGGCGATCGTGGCTTGACGTAGCGTTAGTCTTTTCACTGTTCCAATCCTTATTAAATTCGTTAAGTGTTGATATCTGCACATAACCGTCATTGGCTATTCAAGATTCGCTGAAGCAGCAGCTTGCCGAGCTCGTCGGTACCGTCTATCGCAGCGTCGTTTGCAGCGTTGGTGACCATGAATACACCGACGTTCAGTCCGGGTACGAGGCCGGCGTTTGCCTGCCATCGAAGATTGCTCCCGGCGTGAGAAATGACCGGGCCCTCTGCCCATTCCTGATCAAGATGTTGTTCCCAACCGAGTGCATAAGATGAGTCGCGCACCGGCGTGTGCAAAAATCGGAACGTCTCGGCCGTGACGAGTCCCGGTATGCCGCGTTCACCTTCGAGGTGCGCGAACATGTACTGTGCGAAATCGCTTAATGTCGTGTGAATTGTGCCTGCGGGTCCGAGCGCTCGCGGATTGTCAGAGTTGGGCCCAGGGGGAACTGCGACGAGGGATCCGTTCTCTTCGCGATGGCCGAAAGGCTGATCAAACTGACCAGGCGTTCCCGGCGCACCGAAGCCGGTATTTGTCATACCCAGCGGTCCGAGCAGCTGTTCCGTCATCAATGTTTCCCATTCGGAACCAGTGACGGCCTCCAGCATCGCGCCAACGATAATGTATCCGGCATTGGTATAAAGAAAACCGCCTGTAGCGTTCACCGGAGCTAATTCGAGCAGCTCTTTTGCCCAGATGCGCCGTTTGTCAACCAGGCGTCCCGGCGAGCTGTCCACCATCTGCCCAAAAGATGGGATCGTGTCTACCGCGAGTCGAAGGCCTGCCTGGTGCGATAGCAGATCGACAACAGTCACCGATTGATATTGGGGATGCATGCTTGCCGCATATTCCGGAAATATATCCAGTGGTGTCGTGTCCCAACTGATCACTGACTGCTCGACAAGAATTGCTGTAAGCGTCGCCGTCATCCCTTTGGTAATTGATCCGATGTGCCATTGGTCAGACGATGTCACGGCCGCGCCGCTTGTAATCGAACGCAGACCAAAGGCAGCCTGGTCGGCGACTTGTCCCTCGGCCACGATGACTGCGGCGAGTGCCGGCAAGTCATGTCGGTCGCGGATAGTCTCGACCAGTTTGGCCATCCGCCCATCGCCGAGCACGCCCGGCTCGATTGGGCTTGGCGGAATACCCGGTCCACCGCCAGCCGGTGGTGGTTCGGGTGCAACCCCTGAGCCGCCCCCACCGCATGCTGCGAGCAGGGTAAAAACGAACAGGGCGAAAATCGAATTATTGAAGTAACTAGGTTTCATTTCGTAACTCCTGGGCCATTCAGGCCCAATAAAAGTCGATCAATCGATGATTACGGGTCGGATGTAAGTGATATCCCAGGTTTTCTGCCAGGTCCGGCCATCGTCCGTAGATACGGTGCCCCAGCTCCGTACCGAGCCATTTTGTAGCGGCTGCCAGTGCCACTTTTGTTGGTATGGGCGAGCTCCTGGTAGGCCCTCGAGGACCATGACGCCGTCCGTGAGGCGACCCGACAGCACGATGTAGGAGCCAACGCTGTCAACCCAGCTTTGCCACCACAACGCATCCTCGGCATTTCCATTGCGAGCGGTCAGGCTGGTGCCACGCATTCGCTTATCCGAGCCCGGGTGCTTATAACGGTCGGACTGCTGTTCCCAGTGTTGCTTCAGAACACAGCCATCAAGGTCTTTCGTTATGTGTTCGTGGCCCTGCAGGGAACCGTCGTTCGAGTCGTACGCTTCCCATTCCCCAAGCCAGAAATCAAAATCCGACGCGCCGTCACCCGTGCAGGGCGGCGCGGGTTTGTGTTCATCCGCAAGCCCGAATAGCGCAGCAAAGCTGAGCGCCAGGACAACTGGTAGTCTGATCAATCGCGCATGTGGCATTTCTTTCCCCGCGTGTGTGTTGACTAAGAGGCGAGCTTCGCTGGAAAAGTTTCTGCCTATCTACGGCTTTGGGACGAACGCCGGATTCCATGACGTGGGTGGGGGACGGCAGGGGATGCGCGGTCCTGACGGCCCGGGAATAAGACGGCTATTGCGCCTTATCTTTCAGGCCGAGCTGCCGTTTGACGTCGTCACGGTAGCGATCGCTGACCGGGACTTCTTCACCACGTCGAAGTCGTAACGAATGGCTTCCGGTTTCCGCAGTCAACAACTCTGCGACATGATGACGGTTTACTGCTGCGGATCGATGAACGCGCATGAACCTATCGGGGTCTAACTGTGCGACAAGACTGGTCAGCGTCTGCCGATGCAATACGTTGCGCCCGGCGATATGCAGTTCGACGTAGTTACCTTCGGAAGAGATCCAGTCAAGTTCGCCAACATCGATCAGTTGTACACGACCCACCGAGCGCACGGCAATCCGGGTCAGATAGTGACCGATGTCTCCGCTGTCATCTGACAGCCGCCCGATTACACTTGCTACGCGATCAGTGAAAGACTCAAGTTGATCGTGATCGAGCGCATCCTCGACTCGTTTCACCGCAGCGCGGAAACGATCGCTTCGCAGCGGTTTGAGCAGATAGTCCACTGCGTTGACTTCGAATGCCTGCACTGCGTACTGACTATATGCAGTCACGAAAATTGTGAACGGCAGACAGTCCTGTTGCAGTAATTCCTTCGCAACCTGCATACCATTCATGATTGGCATCTCGATATCGAGAAACAGTGCCGTGGGGCGGTGCTTCTTCACCAGATCGATCGCCGCCTCGCCATTTGCCGCTTCAGCGACCACTTTCCAGCGCTCAAGGCGATCGAGCAGTGCTTTCAGATTACTGCGGCCCAGCTCCTCGTCATCAACGACGATCGCGTCAATCTGATCGGTCATCACCGTTTCCAGGAAGTCGGTTCTGCAAGCACACGGATGCGACGAACCGCTCCCCATCAAGAGCTGCGTCGAACGTATGTTGCCCAGGATAGAGACATTCGAGCCGTCGTTCGATGTTGACAAGGCCGACACCGAACCCAGAGGATGATTTCTGGCGAGAAGTCGGCGCAATCGTATTCTCAACCCGAATGTGCAGTGCCCCATCCTCGCAGTACACCTTCAAGAAAATGCTGGCTGGCTCGAGCGTATCGCGCAGTCCGTGCTGCACCGCGTTTTCAAGCAGCGGCTGAAGCAACATCGGTGGAATTCTGACATCCGCTGTCCCGTCAGCCAGTTCGACCGAGTAAACCAGTCGCTCACCGAAGCGCAATTTTTGTAGGCGCAAGTATTCGTTAGCTGCCGCCGCTTCTTTGGCCAGCGTTACCGTATTTTCCTGCCCCGACTCGATCGCATAGCGAAGAAGTTCACTCAAGCTCTCCAGGGCATCCGTCGCATCGTCGGTTTTTGCCGAACGTATCAACGCCGAGATCGAGTTCAGCGCGTTGAACAGAAAATGCGGCTCGAGTTGAGCCCGAAGCAAGTCCAGTTCGAGACGAGCCAATTCGGCCCCAAGGCGTTCGTTACTCACAGCAAGATCGGCCGCCCGTTTGTTTTCAATAGCGTAACGATTGTAGTAGGACCAGGCGTAGGCGATGCCGAGCAGAACGAGGAACAGCGTTGCATCCCAGAACCAGTTGAATGCCGACACGGAACGAATAGACACCAGCACATTACCGATTGCAGCCTCATGGGTGATGCGGTTGAGCGTCCCGGCAACCGGAACATAAAAAGCGGCAACCGCAACAGTAAATCCGACTGTGTTGGCAATGTTCTTCAGATAGTGATGTCCACCGGAGAGGTAGCGTGGCACCCAAAGGAACACCGCCACCGTGATGAGTAACATCGGCCAGGTCGCGATACTGTATGTGCGGACGATAGTCAGCCATTCACCGATGGTCGCCTCGACAGCGTGATCCGCAAACACAGCCGCCGCGCCTACGAGTAAATAGACCGACCACCCGAGTAGGGCAACCAGCAGAAACCTGGGCCAGCTCCCAAAGGGAATGTCTGGCTTGATAGAGATATTCGCCTCCGGACTGACAACGAGGTGCCTAAGCTTAGCCGCTGATATCAACTTGGAAAAGCAGCTTCATCCCGTCAATCGCCGTATTCACGTATTTCTCGGCCGGCCGTTGTTGATAAAGGCCAGATACCGTAGAGAATTCAAATTGCTATACGCTGGCAATTAGGCAAATACAGGTTCAGTTGTGCGCGCACATTGGGAATCAGAACGTCAGGGTAAACTTGGCTCCGCCTTCGTCACTTTGACCGACCCGGATAAAGCCGCCATGTGCGGTCATGACCTGCCGGGCGAGGGCGAGAGCGACGCCGGAGCCATCGCGGTATCGCTCGCATGGGCTACGGTTGCGGGACACTCTGACCGCATCGCCCGAGCGAATCCGGTACTCGCGTTGCGATATGAGTAGATAAATCCGGCCTGACGTAACTGTTAGAGGGTTCTGGGCCCTTGTGGGTATGGCAATTCCCACAATGGCCTTTTTTGCATACCGTGGGCGAAGCACACGATGGCGGCTGTGGTGTAGCCTCCTCGGTCGTTGTTCTCGACGGTACGAGAGCCTGCCATGAGCTGCCCGGGAACGGGCGTCTGGAATATGGGGTCGGACCTGCGTAAGTACTGAATGACCAAAGGGATGCTTGGGCAAGATCGCCAATTGCGGCCCTTAATTGCTGTATTTCCTATCGCAAATGACCTCCATCCCCAGATCGACTCTGCATTTCGTCACTTGCTGCGAATTCTGCTACGGAAATGGACGAATTAGTCGGCAATATGCGTCGCGCATCAGCCCTGAACCGTTGCAATACAAAGAGTTAGACGGGTCCGACCCCAAATCCCGTCATTTGTCGCGAGCCATCCCTTGCATTGCCGAGTCATCCCCTCGAACAGTGGCGCTATTTTCCCATAAGGATCCGCGGACTGTCGGAGAGCGCAAAAGAGCCTGCCAAGTATTGAATCCCCGATGATTGTTCATTTTATCCGGGAGATATTAACGGCTTTCGGTTTGAACGACAGGTGGGGTAGTGCGGGTGCACGAGGAGTGTCAGGTTCGTTTTCGGTAAACGAACCTGACACCCGAGCCTTATTTCAGGGTTTGGAGATGTGGATTATTCTGCTTCGGTCAGGATAGTTATCGTATCCATCTTGACACCGTCTGCGATCGCTGCCGCTTGTCCTTCCTCTGATTCAAGCATCGCATTGAGCGCGTCCATGTCGCTGACGGCTACTACCAATCCCGTCAAGTTGGGGTTGTCAGCGGTGCGGAAGGTGTGCACATGTGCCGCGCCATTATCCTTGAAGAGTTTGTGGCGGCTATCCTTGCCACGCCAGGCTGCCATCCATTTGTCGGCGTCTTCGACTTCATGCGAGATCATCAGGTGGGTTTCGGGCGCTTTTGTTGCTGCAGCTACTGCTGCTACTGGAATATCGCTGTTCCAGATGTCATTGGAATAGCGCCACTGGCCATCATCGCCGCGATGCCAGGTCTCCATATATTTGCCAGCGTCCGCCACATCGTCACCGTCCCGCAAGATGTAGGTGCCGACGTTGTAACCGATATCGCCAGAGACAGCTGCTTCGATACTGGTGAGTTCAACGCTGAGGCCGGCGTCGATCATGGCGCCGAATTCAGCGCGCAAGGCATCGCTGCCGCTGTTCATCTCGGCATTGGGTGGCAGGAGGCGTGCGTCACTCTCGTAAAGATCCACGAGCGCATCGATGTCTTTGGCATTGAACGCCGTTTCAAAGGCTTCCGAGCGCGAGGTGATGACCGACGGGTCGGTGGGCGCCGGGGCCTGATTGCAGCCTGTAATAATGAGGAACAAGGGGAGTAGGGCAAGTAGTAGTCTTTTCATATCTGAGTCCTCCGCTGGAACCGATGAACGGAATCCAGGCAATTTGATGTTGATACAGACGTAACAGCCTGGCTTTTATTCTTGGTGATCGCTCAGGCCGGATATGTTCAATCCTAACAGAGGAATGCACGATCTGCTGTTCGGGCATGGCACGATTGTCAAAGGATCAATGGCCGTAGGCCGCGTTCGTATCTTGCGATCAAGCTCCCGGGGAATGATGCACGATTGCAGCGGCGGCTGCATACAAACCGAGCGCAAGCAGCAGGACTACCGTAAAGCCAAACTCTATTGCCAGCAGCGTGGCCATCGACGCACTGATCACGGAAGCGAAGCCGTTGATGCCCCAGGCCCAGGGAATGAAGTCGGGGGCGCTGTCCGCGAGCTGCTTCAGGCCGATAGGGAAGGGCATGCCCATGCAGAAGGCGAGCGGGGCGATAAGAAGAAATGACAACGACACTTTGACGCCGTCTGCGAGGCCGATGAGTTGTTGAAAAAGGGCCGGCAGCAATAGCAGGTACAGAAGGGTGATTGTGGCAATGCCGGCCACCACGACGGCAACGGATTGGTGGCCGTTTTGCTGGACTCTCTTCTCCAATTTGCCAGAGCAGGCACTGCCGATACCGGCGAATATCAGGAAACCACTCAATACCACAGCCACGGAATAGAGCGGATGACTGAGGAACAGGATGAACTTCTGGATAAAAGCGATCTCGACGAAGAGAAAAGCCAGGCCGAGCAGGAAGAAATAAGCGCCCATTCGGCGACCGGTACCAGGCGGCCAGCTGCGTTTGATACGAGACAGGGGCAGCAGGATCATCACAGCACCGGCTATGGCCGCCTGTGCGAGGGTGGCGATGAGTATCAGATAACCCCACTCGATCAGTCCCGCTCCGCCACGTCTGAGCAGGCCCATGAATTCCGGCAAGGCGCTCCACTTCAGGAAATGAAAGAAGTACGGACGGTCGTCAGTCGCAGGCGAGATGTAGAACTTGTAACGTTTTTTGAATTCCTCGGCATCGTCACCGAGTAGTGCCGAAATTCCATCGTAAAGCCAGGCTCTGCCAAGAAGATTAAAGCGATTCGCATCGCTTGCCGGCATCGACGGGTACCAGGCAGTGTCGAATGAGTGCGAACGGGCAAACTCCCGAAGCGTCTTGATATCGGCTTTCGAGAACGGCTCGTTTTTGGCCAGTAGCGTGGCCGTGTTCCAGCTTCGAATCAGTGCAATTTGATTGCCGGGATCTTCGGCACCGCTCGCTCGCAGAGCTTCGATCACGGTGGCAACGAGCTTCACGCTGTCGCGCGGCGGCAGTTTCAGCCAGCGCGTGATGGCGAGGATGCCGCCAGATGCCGTGTGCTGCAGGTATTCCCCGATCGCCTCGGCCGTGTAGAGATAGCTCTCGTTGAGCGCCTGGACACCCGATCCGGAGGCGGCGAATGAATCCATGAGCCCGATATGGATAAGGTCGTATTGATCTTCGCTTTGGGCGACGAAGCCCCGTGCCTCCTTGGTGTGAACCGTAATGCGCTCATCAGCGTACAGATGGCCGGCGAAATCGGCGTAGGTCTCCCTGACCAGCCTGGTCATCTGCGGATTGAGTTCCACGGCATCGATTTGCGCTGCGCCGTTGTACAGCGCCAGCAATACATCGGTGCCGCCGCCGGCGCCAAGGACCAGCACGTTTGGATCGCTGAGCAATTGGTATGGCAGCGCGGCAGTGACATCTTCGAGGTAACCGAGCTTGCTGAGGTCGCCGTCGAAGCGGGTGATCGCACTCAAAGCATCGCCGTCTGTGAATACGGCGAGCTGTTCCGGAGGCACGAACTTTGTATTGAAACTCAGGCCGGGCGCATGGCGAAACGGGACTTGCGGGCTCTCGACCACGGTCAGTAGGCCTAAAGGACTCGACGACACCGTTATCACCTTGCTGTCAACGACCTGCAGGGCCTGATTCAATCCCTTGTATTCCGAGACGCGCATGCCGAGCCAGTCTTGCGGCAGGCCAAATACCAGCGCGAAGAACCAGAGAAGCTGTATTGCGATCAGTGGCATGCGCGGTGTCACGTGGTAAGCCATTAATACAGATGCCGACAACGAGATACCGGCCAGCAGGATGAGCGCGTTTTGTGGCGAAAGCACGAAAAGCACTGCCATGATCAGCATGGCGCCCAGGCCCCCGCCCAGCAAATCAAAAAAGTAGATGCGACTGATATGTGCCTTGCGGCAGGTGAAGGCGAGGCCGATGCAACAGGCGGCAAAGAAGAACGGCACAAAGAATATGAGATAGATGAGACTTAAGTGCAGCAACTGCCGCGGATCCCAGACGATCTCGAGTGCGTTAAACGGAACCCGCTGTCCGAGCACGAAACAGGCAACAATCGCAATGCTGAACAGCAGGCCGCTTACAACGAACGCCAGTTCGAATCGTTTTTCGAGCCAGCGTCTGTTGATCGCAATGAATGTGCCGCTCGCGCCATAGCCAAGTAAGGCAAGGCTGATAATCATGTAGGCGAAGTGATGCCACTGCACGATCGACAACACGCGCATCAGAAGAATCTCGTAGCCGATCGCCGCAGTGGAGATGAGTAGCGTTGCGAGAAACAGCAAGCGCACGGTGGCTTAGTGCTCACCCGTCAACGGAACGAAGCGGACTGCCGCTATTTGACGAGTAATGATCTCATCGTCCTCGGTCTTTTCGAGTAACAGCAACTGCTGGGTCATGAATCGGCCACCGACCGGAACAACCATGCGGCCGCCGGGCTTTAGTTGCTGGATGAGTGGCGGCGGAACGTGGCTCGCGGCCGCGGTTACGACAATTGCATCGAAAGGCGCATGTTCCAGCCAGCCGTAATAGCCGTCAGCAAGCCTTGTTGTGACGTTGTCGTAACCCAGCCGTGCCAGCCGTTGCTGCGCCTCGCTGGCCAGTGCTTCGATAATCTCGATGCTGAAAACATGATCGACGAGTTCGGCGAGCACAGCGGCCTGGTAGCCGGAGCCGGTGCCGATCTCCAGAACGACATCATCCGGCTCGGGTTCGACCAACTCGGTCATCAGCGCAACGATATAGGGCTGCGAAATGGTCTGCCCATGGCCGATCGGCAGCGGTCGGTTTGCATAGGCGTACGGTATTTGTTGTCGGGGCACGAACTCGTGTCGCTCGACCGTGGCCAGTGCGCGAATTACGTCATCGTTAAACTTCGCGTCGTCGGCATCGCGCGCCAGCGTCGCATAGTATTCAATTACAGTAACCATATCCGCTCGTGCACTCGCGTAATCTGCATCATCGGCATGCGCCGTGATCGCCAGCACCAGCAAAATTAAACTTGCGTTTTTCATTTGAAATTATTTTCCAGGAAAATCCATGAGCCATAGCCGACGACCTGGCTTTTGTCACCGGCGGTGTCTCCCGAGTTGCGAAGATCGAGTGTGATAGCTTTCATGCCGCGGCGTTTCGTCGCGATCAGCAAGCCGCCGATCGGCGTGGCGCCGCAGGCGCCATCGTGATCGATGTCAATGACCTGCTGCTTTTCGATCGCTTCACAGGTGGTTTTGTCGACGCTGCGCGCTTCCTCGTAGTTCAGGTAATGGCTCAGGTCGGAGCTGATCACGATGAGCGTTTCCGGTCCACCCCACAGGGCATCGATAACTTGGGCGACGGCTTCGGCTGCGACGCTACCGACAACGAGTGGCACGAGTGAAAACGATTCGAGTACGGTCTGCAGGAAGGGCAGATGGACTTCAAGGCTATGCTCGAACAGATGTGTATCATCGAAGACCTCAACATGCGGCATATCCAGGCCTTCGATTGTGGTCTTGTCCAACGGCACATCGCCCAACGGTGTTCGAAATACATCAGCCCCGCTCAACGCCAGACCGTGGACGGCGACCCGGTGGCAGGGACCAAGCAGAATCACGCGCGTGTAACGCTGACGATAAGGTTGCAGCCTGGCGTAGGCGCTGGCGGCCACCGGCCCGGAATAGCTATATCCGGCATGTGGCACGATCAGTGCTTTCGGGGCAGGCCCCTCCTGAATCCGTACCTCGTCGAGCAACATTTGTATCGTTGTGCTCAACTCAGCGGCATTGCCGGGGTAGAACTGCCCGGCAACGGCCGCTTCCCGGATGACGGTCATGGCGCTGCGTCCTCAAAATTATTCTCTAGTGTAGTCCTCCGCAACAGCGTTCCCATGCGTAGATGTACAATATTCTGAGCATTGCGCCCGACACCGGGCGCAGCCATTTCGCCCTGACGATGCAGCAGCAGACCAAAATTGCCGAACAGACCGAAATTGACGGTATTTCAGGACGTTACTGGCACAATCTCGACGACGGTCGCTTGCAATGTGACGTCTGTCCCCGCTTCTGCAAGCTTCGCGAAGGCCAGCGCGGGCTTTGTTTCGTGCGCGCCCGGCAAAATGACGAGATCGTTCTGACGACATACGGCCGATCCAGCGGCTTTTGCGTCGACCCAATAGAGAAAAAGCCGCTCAATCACTTTCTGCCCGGTACACCCGTGCTGTCGTTTGGCACGGCTGGCTGTAATCTCGCCTGCAAGTTCTGTCAGAACTGGGATATCTCGAAATCGCGTGAGTTGGACAAGTTGCAGGCCAGCGCCTCGCCGGAGGCGATTGCCGAAGCCGCCGTCGAATCGGGCAGCCGCAGCGTCGCATTCACGTACAACGATCCCGTCATTTTTCTGGAATACGCCGTCGATGTAGCCGCCGCCTGTTGCGAACGCGGCATCAAGACCGTGGCAGTCACGGCCGGATACATTACGGAGGAACCCCGTGAAGAGTTTTTCCGTCACATGCATGCTGCCAATGTCGATCTCAAGGCATTCACTGATCGTTTCTACTGGAAAGTGTGTGGCGGGCGGCTGCAGCCGGTACTCGATACGATCGAGTATCTGAAGCACCAGACTGATGTCTGGTTCGAGCTCACCACGCTGCTGATTCCTGGCGAGAACGACTCGGAGGCCGAGATCGAAGAGATGAGCTCCTGGATCATGGAGCACATCGGCCCCGATGTGCCATTGCACTTCACCGCCTTCCATCCCGACTGGAAGATGATGGACAAGCCGTCGACGCCGCCACAAACACTGACTCGCTCGCGTGATATTGCGCTAAAAAACGGACTCCACCACGTCTATACAGGCAACGTTCACGATTTCAAAGGCTCGAGTACCTACTGTCACAACTGTGGCGAAATGTTAATCGGGCGCGACTGGTACGAGCTGTCGACCTGGAACATGACAGTCGAAAACCATCAAGGCAGTTGTGCGGTGTGCGGTGCGCTTGTCGCAGGCGTCTTTGACGAGTTGCCCGGACAGTGGGGCGCGAGGCGCCTTCCCTTATACATTGCCGCCGAAAGCGCGCTCGAGCGCAATAATGGCGACGCCTTAGGTTAAACCGGATGCTGTCCTTCGTGCATTGCAGGATTGGCTGTGTGCCGGATCCAGCCGAATACCGACTGACAACGCGCCCGAGTTCTCCCGGCGCGCTTAGTGCATTCCTTCGAGCAAAGCGATAAAGCGGGGGTCAGCTCGTAGCGGATCCAGGTCACTGTCCGTTTCCAGCCAGGCGCGATCTCCCCAACCCA
>CAYLSX010000063.1:0-12267 GCA_964386685.1 uncultured Woeseiaceae bacterium
TCGCCGCCGCCGATACTCGACCAGATTCTCGAAGTCGGGGAACTGCGCGTGGTTACGCGAGACAGCCCAACCACCTATTTCGAAGGACCGAATGGCCCGGCCGGGCCCGAGTTCGATTTGGTGCAGGGATTTGCGGCAGATCTCGGCGTCAAGCTCGTTATCAATTCCGTTGACAGCATTTCAGAAATCGTGCCACACCTGATCACGGGCCAATCCCACATGGCGGCAGCGGGCCTCTCGATTACCAAGTCGCGTCGTGAATACCTGCACTTCGGTCACCCCTACGACGCCGTGGACATGCACCTCATTTACAAACTCGGCACGGGCAAGCCTCGTTCGATAGAGCAAGTGATTGGCAGGTCGATCGAAGTCGTCGCGAGCAGCAGCCACTCCGACATGCTCGCATTCCTGAAGCAGAACTATCCGGATCTTGAGTGGTCTGAGAATGCCGATGTCGAGGTCGCCGACCTCATGGAGAAGGTTGCCCTTGGAGAACTGGATTTCACGGTTGCCGACAGCACTGAATTCAACATACAGCGACATTTCTATCCGGACTTGCGGGTAGCGCTCGATCTCGAGATCGGCGATCCGATTGCCTGGGCGTACCGACGAGGCACTGGCGACAGTCTGCTCGCAAGAGCCGATGAGTATCTGATCAAGTCCGAGCGGTCGGGGTTGCTTGCCCAGGTGCACGACCGTTATTACGGCCATACCGAAAAATTCGATTACGTCGGCACGCGCTCGTTCATCCGACACTTCGACAGTCGGCTGCCACGATACCGTCCGTGGTTCGAAGAAGCGGGCGATATGAACAGCGTCGACTGGCGCTTGCTGGCGGCAATCGGTTATCAGGAATCGCACTGGCGATCGCATGCTGTCTCGCCCACCGGGGTCAGGGGCATCATGATGCTCACACAGGCGACCGCAGACTATCTCGACATCGAAGACCGCATGGACCCGGAGAGCAGTATATTCGGTGGTGCAAGATTCTATGCTCGACAAACGGAACGGCTTGCAGACAGCGTCGAGGAACCCGACCGGACCTGGATGGCGCTCGCCGCCTATAACGTCGGCTTCAACCACATCAAGGATGCTCGCCAGATCGTCGAATGGCAGGGCGGCGACCCGGACACCTGGGTCGACATCAGCGAGGCGTTGCCGCTTCTCGCCAGGCGCGAATGGTACTCGCGGGTCAAGTATGGCTATGCACGGGGCTGGGAGCCGGTGCTGTACGTCAATAACATTCGCAGCTACTACAATATTCTTCGCTGGATTACGGCTAGTGAACCGCAGGAAGACATAGAGGAAGAGACGGAGCCCGAGGAAACCATAGAACTGGCCCGCAGCGAAACTAACGTTTCATCTTAAAAAACGCTTTCAGAATTGATGCACATTCTTCTTCGAGCAAACTGCCGTTAACCTCGATTCGGTGATTGAGTTCCTTTGCTTCACTGAGATCCAGAACGCTGCCGACAGCACCGCCTTTCGGGTCGTATGCGCCGAACACCAGTCGCTGAACACGTGCCTGAATCATTGCACCGACGCACATCGCACAGGGTTCCAGCGTGACATAGATCGTTGCGCTATTGAGCCTGTGATTTTTGGTTCGTTCGGCCGCCTGTCTGATTGCGACGATTTCTGCATGCGCACTTGGGTCACAATCCTGAATCGTTTTGTTGAATCCCTGGCCGATGATGTCGCCTGACAGCGTAAGGACAGCGCCGACCGGAATCTCCCCCGAATCCCTCGCCTTTTCTGCCTCGGCGATGGCAGCCCGCATGAAATCAGTATCGGTTTCGGCCCAGCTCATTCCCATTCGATGGTGGCGGGTGGCTTGCCGGATATGTCGTAGGTGACTCGGGAGACACCGTTCACTTCGTTGATGATGCGCAGTGATACCTGTTCAAGAAAATCGTAGGGCAGGCGCGCCCATCTTGCTGTCATGAAGTCGACGGTCTCTACGGCACGCAGTGCGATGACGTAATCGTATATGCGCCCGTCGCCCATGACGCCGACCGAACGGATCGGCAAGAAAACGGCGAATGCCTGGCTCGTCTTATCGTACAAGTCGTTTTTCCGGAGTTCCTCGATGAATATGTTGTCTGCAAGTTGCAGCAGTTCGACGTACTCGGGTTTGACCTCTCCCAAGACCCGCACCCCGAGCCCAGGACCCGGAAACGGATGGCGCATGACCATTTCTCGTGGCAGACCGAGTTCGATGCCGATTTTTCGAACCTCATCCTTGAACAACTCCCGCAACGGTTCGACGAGCTGCATGCGCATGTGCTCCGGCAATCCGCCGACATTGTGATGTGATTTGATTACGTGGGCTTTGCCGGTACTGGCGCCGGCCGACTCAATGACATCCGGATAAATCGTTCCCTGTGCAAGCCAACCGATGTCGCTGAGTTTGCCAGCTTCCTCCTCGAATACTTCGATGAACTTGCCGCCGATAATTTTTCGTTTTTCTTCCGGGTCGGATATGCCTGCGAGGGCTTTGAAGAAACGATTGCCAGCATCGACGCGAATAACATTGACACCGAGGTGCTTCGCAAACGTGTCCATCACCTGATCGCCCTCGTGATAACGAAGAAGGCCGTGATCGACGAACACACAAGTCAATTGATCGCCGATCGCTTCGTGCAACAGGGCGGCGACCACCGATGAATCGACACCGCCGGAGAGGCCGAGCAAGACTTTGTCTTTACCGACCTTCTCACGAACCTGTGCGATCGCGTCGCTGACGATGTTGCCGGCCGTCCAGTCACCGGGGCATGCGCAAATATCGCGAATGAAACGATTGATGATCGTCTGACCCTGTGGTGTGTGCGTTACCTCGGGATGAAACTGTACGCCGTAGTACTTTCGCTGCTGGTCTTCCATGGCTGCAAGCGGTGAGTTCTCGCTCTTGCCGGAAATCGTGAACCCATCCGGTACCGTTTCGACCCGGTCGCCGTGGCTCATCCAGACTTTGAGTAACGGGGCGGAGCCCTCCGCTGCATCACTCAGGCCCTGCAGCAGCTCCGAATCCAGCGGCGTGATCTCGGCGTAGCCAAACTCGCGATGAACAGATGCTTCTACCTTGCCGCCGAGTTGCGCCGCCATCGCCTGCATGCCGTAACAGATGCCGAGTACCGGAACGCCGAGCTCGAACACGGCTTGTGCGACATGCGGCGGATTGTCGATATTGACGGACTCCGGCCCGCCGGATAACACGACGCCCGCGGGAGCGAAGTCTGCGATGGCCTGCTCGTCCATGTCCCAGGGATGAATCTCGGAATAGACACCGCACTCGCGCACGCGACGTGCGATCAGCTGCGTATATTGCCCGCCGAAATCGAGAATCAGCACGCGATGCGCGTGAATGTCTGCGTGGGGGCTTGTTGAAATGGGATTTGCCTGCGACATGTATCAGGGATTACTACGGTAGTTTGGTGCTTCCTTCGTGATCGAAACATCGTGCACGTGGCTTTCTTTCATGCCGGCAGCGGTGATCTGCACGAATTTCGGTTTCGTACGCATCTCATCGATGTTGCGACTGCCTGTGTAACCCATGGCAGCTCGAACGCCGCCGATCAACTGATGAACGATAGCGACCATGCCGCCTTTGTAAGCAACCCGGCCTTCGACTCCCTCGGGCACGAGCTTCTCCAGTTCCTCGGTCGCGTCCTGGAAATAACGATCCGAAGAACCATGAACCTGACCCATCGCGCCGACAGATCCCATGCCCCGGTAATTCTTGTAGGAGCGGCCCTGATATAACTCGACCTCACCCGGAGACTCTTCTGTGCCGGCAAACAGGCTGCCGATCATGACGGTGTTGGCGCCCGCAACGAGCGCTTTGGCGATGTCGCCAGAGTATCGAATGCCACCATCAGATATCAGCGGCACGCCCTTTTTCTTCAATGCTTCGGCAACTTCTGCGACGGCCGAGACTTGTGGCACACCAACGCCTGCAACGACCCGGGTAGTGCAAATGGAACCGGGTCCGATGCCGACTTTAACGGCGTTCGCACCGGCATCGACCAGTGCTGTCGCCGCCTCTGCCGACACGATGTTGCCGGCAATCACCTGCAGGTCCGGATACTGTTGCTTGGTCTTTTTGACCCTGGCGATGACACCTTCGGAGTAACCGTGTGAGGTATCGATGACGACAACGTCCACACCGGCTTTGACAAGGCCCTCGACGCGTTCGTCCGTGTCGTAACCTGTCCCGACGGCGGCGCCGACGCGCAATGCGCCCCTTTCATCTTTGCAGGCGTGCGGATAATCACTCGCTTTCTGGAAGTCCTTGGCGGTGATCATGCCGCGCAGTTCGAAATCTTCGGTCACGACGAGAACTTTCTCGATGCGATGCTGATGCAGCAACGACATGACTTCCTCGTCGGGCGCGCCTTCGCGCACCGTAATCAGTTTCTCTTTCGGCGTCATAACGGTTGAGACAGGCGCGTCGAGTTGCGTCTCGAATCGCAGGTCACGGTGAGTGACGATGCCGAGAGTGTCCTTGTTCTTCACGACCGGTACGCCGGATATGCTCATGGCGCGGGTCAGATCGATCACTTCACGAATACTCATGTCTGGCGACACGGTTATCGGATCGCGAACGATGCCGCTTTCATATTTCTTGACTTTGCGAACCTGGCGAGCCTGCTCTTCAGGCTGCATGTTCTTGTGGATGATGCCGATGCCGCCTTCCTGGGCGAGTGCAATCGCCAGTCTGGACTCCGTCACCGTATCCATGGCGGCAGATAAAAGCGGGATATTGAGCGTGATCTCCGGGGTCAGTATGGTTGAGAGATCGACTTCGCGAGGCAGCACATCGGAGTAGTCCGGTTGGAGGAGTACGTCGTCAAAGGTCAGTGCTTCCTTGGCTATGCGCATATGGCCCCGGGTGTTTGAGTAGGTTAAACGGTCAATTGTACGCCCAGGGTAAATGCGGGTAAACGGGGTGGCGAAACAAATTTCTAAAAAGACCCGAAGCAACGCTTCGGTATACTGCGGGGATGTCCGACTTGCTCGACCAGAGTCCACAACAAACCGCCATCAGCGTATCCGAGCTGAATCGTCAGGCTCGGGCGCTGCTCGAGCAGGGCATCGCCCGCCTTTGGGTCTCGGGAGAGATTTCCAATCTATCCCGGCCAGCGTCCGGGCACGTTTATTTCAGTCTCAAGGACGACAACGCCCAGGTCAGCTGCGCCTTTTTTCGGCAGCGCCAGCGGGGCCCGACCATCGGCCTCAAGGACGGTGATCAGGTACTGGTCTTCGGCCGCGTTAGCATCTATGAGGCTCGCGGCAACTACCAGCTAATCGTCGAACAAGTCGAAGCGGCCGGCGAAGGCGAGTTACGTCGCCGTTTCGAGGCGCTCAAGAAAAAACTCGCGGCGGAAGGTCTGTTCGATGAGGAACTGAAGCGGCCGATTCCGGACTTACCGCGGCGTATCGGCGTCGTGACCTCGCCGAGCGGTGCGGCGATACGCGATATTCTGACGGTCTTGAAGCGACGCTTTCCGGCCGTTCCGGTGATCATCTATCCGACCGCCGTTCAGGGTGTCGCCGCTGCAAATCAGATCATCGGCGCGCTCAGTGCGGCAGTTACGCGGGCCGAATGCGACGTATTAATCCTTGCGCGCGGTGGCGGGTCGCTCGAGGACTTATGGCCATTCAACGAAGAGGCGGTCGCCAGGGCGATCAGCGAATGTGCCATACCAACCGTCAGTGCCGTCGGCCATGAGATAGATTTCACGATTAGCGACTTTGTCGCCGATCTTCGAGCACCGACACCGACCGCGGCGGCAGAACTCGTCGTGCCCGACCAGGCGGAGTGGCTGCGCTCACTCACGACTACCAGTGCAAGAATCGCGTCTCTGGGACGCCGCTACCTTGAGGATCATTATCAGGAACTCGATTTTCTCAGCCGCCGCCTGTCTCAGAGTAGTCCCGCAGCGATCGTTTCTCGGCAGATGGATTGGCTCAAAAATCTGAAACAGGTATTGACTGGCGCGATGCGCCATGACCTCCTCAAGCGTTCGCGCGCGCTTGAGCTGGTGCGAACTCGTTTGTTGCAACGATCTCCGGCCATCGAAGTCCAACATTCCGTGAACTACCTCGCCGAGTTGAATCAGCGTTTGAAGAGTATTGGCACAGCTTCGGTCGATCGTTTGCAGAATCGATTCAAACTCGCGGAACGAGCACTGCACTCGGTCAGTCCACTGGCAACGCTCGAACGCGGTTACGCGATTGTCAGCGAAGCAGAAAGCGAAAAGATCCTGAGCGATGCGTCAGCAACGAAGCCAGGCAGGAAAATTACGGCGAGGTTGGCGCACGGTAGTCTCGCCGCGACTGTCGATAAGGTAAACAAAGAGACGCCGTCTAATGATTAGGTTTTGCATTGCCTGCTTGTTGTCTATCGTCGCGTCGGCAGCTGCAACTGCGTCGCCGACGCATGCACCACGACCGGGCGGGACGGCGGTTATCGACTTGCATGTTGCCAGCAGCGAGGCTGCGCCCGTGGTTACGTTCGGCGGCAAGCGGGCGCTGGTGCTCAATAACGACGGCAACTGGCTCGCCGTTATCGGCATACCGCTGGCCCAGCCGGTCGGCAAGGCCGAAGTCAAGGTCCGTGCCACAGGCCGGGAAGCCAGCAGCATTGTCTTTGATGTAATACGCCATTCCTATCGCGAGCAACGACTGAACGTGAGCAAAAGTTACGTCGACCTGACCGAGGAACAGCTCAGCCGCGTCGGCCGCGAACGAAAGATTATTGATAGCGCCCTGACGAACTTCGATGACGTGACGCTGAACGACCTGTCATTGATCGCACCGGTAGCCGGCCCACGCAGTTCGAGCTTTGGATTGAGACGATTCTTCAACGACCAGCCACGGTCTCCGCATAAGGGCATGGACATCGCAGCGAATCTCGGCACACCCATCGTTTCACCTGTCGATGGCACCGTGACGGCGACGGGAGACTACTATTTTAATGGCAACACCGTGATCATCGATCACGGCCAGGGCTTCGTGACGATGTATTGCCACCTTGACGAAATCAATGTTGAACAAGGCCAGCGACTGATGACTGGCACTCAGGTAGGAAAGGTCGGGGCGACTGGTAGAGTCACCGGACCTCACCTGCATTTCGGCACCTACCTGAACGGCACTGCCGTCGATCCGGCACTTTTTTTGTCAGAGAGTGACTAGGAGGTATCGATTCCATAGAACTTGCGAATGACGGGTTGAAAACTATCCATGTCTACCAGGAACGAGTCGTGGCCATTGATTGAATCCAGATTGAGGTATTCAACGTCGTCCACGAACTCCTTCAAGCCATCCGCCAATTCATTTTGCTGATGCATTGGAAACAGAATGTCGGTGACGACGCCAACGATCAGGGCACGCCGCACGCCGATGCGGCTCAGGTCGTTGACATCGAAAAAATCCATCGCCCTCGACAGGTACAAGTAACAGTTCGGATCGAATCCCCCGGTGAATTTGTTCGCGTGTGCCTGTAAGTAGGATTCGATCGCGAAATTGATGCCGAACGGTTCGTCTGACTGCCATTCCTCGGACGCCGCGTCACGGCCGAATCGCTGCTCCCACTCCTGTGCGGAACGATAGGTGATCATGCCCACCTTTCGGGCCAGACGCATCCCGCTCACGGGTCCGGCACCGGCTTCGTACTCGCCGCCGTTCCACTGCGGATCCGTACGCACGATTTCGCGTTGCAGAGAACGCAACGCGATCGCGAACGGCAGGGCGCGCATTGACGAGGATATGGCCACCAACGACTCGCTTACCGACGGGTAAAGCAGGCAATAAGCAAGCGCTGTCATGCCACCCATCGACGAACCAATGACCGAATGTAGTCGCTCCACTCTCAAGTGGCGTAGCACCTCGTGCGTGCTGTGCGCCACGTCCTCGAGCGTCAGCTCCGGAAATCTCAGTCCGTAGCGCTCGCCGGATTCCGGATCGATTGACGCCGGGCCCGTTGAACCAAAACAACTGCCCAGGGAATTTGCGCAAATTACGTAGTACCTATCGGTGTCGATCGGTTTGCCGGGCCCGACCATCTCCTGCCACCATCCCGATGACGGGTCTTCTTCGCTCGACGTAGCGTGCGCCGACGGTGACAGCCCGGTGAAAAGCAAGACGGCATTTTCACCGCCTCCCTGCAATTCACCCCATGTCTCGTAGGCGACGCTCGGCGATTGCAACACACCGCCACGATGCATTTCGAACGGCCCATCGATTTTTATTGCTTGTCTGGCTTCAGTCATCCGACGATTTATAGCAATTTATCGTTTGACATGCTTCATCAATCGCTTGCGCTTGCGTTCCTGACGCGGCGTCAACTTGTTGCGTCGCCCCTTAAACGGGTTCTTGCTGGTCTTGAACGACAGGCGCACCGGCGTCCCCTTTAGTCGAAACACCTTACGAAAGCGATTGACCAGGTAACGCCGGTACGCTTCCGGCAGCTTATTCGTCTGGTTGCCGTGGATCACGATAACGGGCGGATTGCGGCCGCCCTGATGGGCATAGCGCAAGCGAATGCGGCGACCTCTGACCAATGGCGGCGCATGAGCGATCACGGCCTCTTCGAGAGCTTTGTTGAGATCCGTGGTCGACATATCTCGCGTTGCCGCTTTGTAAGCGCGCTCGGCTGCGGGCAACAAATCGCCGACGGCCGTGCCGTGCAGGGCGGAAATTGTAATGCGCTCCGCGAACTCCAGGAACGGCAGGCGCCGGTCCAGTTCACTCTTGACGTGTCGCTTTTGGTCCGCCGACAGACCATCCCATTTGTTAGCGACGACAATGAGCGCCCTGCCGCGCTCGACGACCAGGCCCAGCAGGCTGACGTCTTGCTCGGTAACACCTTCCTGCGCGTCGAGGACGGCGATGACAACCTGCGATCGCTCCATCGCCTGCAATGCTTTTATCACGCTGAATATTTCGATCGCCTCGTGAACTCTCGCTTTCCGTCTGACACCGGCCGTGTCGACGAGGAGATAATGCTTGTCATCGCGCTCGAACGGCACAGCAACGCTATCGCGCGTGGTGCCGGGCTGGTCGAAGACGACGAGACGTTCTTCACCGATCATACGGTTGATCAAGGTCGACTTGCCGACGTTGGGGCGCCCGATTACGGCAATGCGCAGCGGTTCGCTCGCATCGCTCTCCGTATCTTCCTCTTCCGGATCGTCTGCTTGATCATCGACGAACGGTGCGAGCACCTCATCCATCAATGCGCTGACGCGATCTCCATGCGCTGCTGAAATTGCCACGGGTTCGCCGACTCCGAGGGCGTGGAACTCAGCGGATGCGATTGCCGCATCAAGACCTTCAGCCTTGTTCACGGCCAGCCAACTCGACTTGGCATGGCGTCGCGCCAGATCGGCGACGTGTTCATCGGCCGCCGTCAGTCCCGAGCGACCATCGACCATGACGATGGCGACGTCCGCTTCTTGCAGCGCCACCACGGTCTGCTCGACCATGAGTTCATAGATGCCGACCTCGCCGCCGGCGACGCCGCCTGTATCAATGACGAGGTAGGGAATAGGGCCGAGCTGGCCGAAGCCGTACTGACGGTCCCGCGTTAGTCCGGGAAAGTCGGCGACCAGCGCATCACGCGATCGGGTCAGACGATTGAACAGGGTCGATTTGCCAACATTCGGCCGACCGATGATTGCGATGACGGGGAGCATTGGGCATTCTGACCTAGGTTTCCTCGGCAGCTATGTCGGGCACGTCGCGCTTACGCTCGGGGCGCCGAACTGCATAGACTTCGAGAGAACCGGATTCGCTTTGCACATAAAGCTTGTCACCGATGGCGACCGGTGCACCGGACAACAGTCCTTTGCCGACACGGACTCTCGCCACCGGGCGGCCGTCGACATTGCTGAAAAAGTGGACGTATCCCTCAAAATCGCCGAGTACGATTGCATTATCGAAGGGGACGGGCGTGGTTGGTTCCCTTCTCAGTAATGCGTCCTGCCGCCAGACTTCGGAGCCGTCACGCCGCAACAACGCGAGGATTTCGCCCTCTCCATCGAGTGAATAGACGTTGGAGAAATCCACGCCGACGCCGACGTGCGTCGAGATGTCTCGCGCCCACAGTATCTGACCTGACTCCGACGCGACGGAAGCCAGCCGGCCCTGGTAGCCAGCGGCATAGACGTCCTGCCCGACGACGGCCAGTGCGCCGTCGACATCAGCCAGCCGATCCAGATCCGAACGGCCCGACGGTGGCGACAACACTGCCTCCCATGCGGTAACCCCGGTCGCCAGGCTGGTACCGACCAGGCGCCCGTTGTCGAAACCTGCGACCACGATCGAGCCGGCAATAACGGGCGACGATGTGCCGCGCAAGCTCAAACGAGGTGTGTCTTGCACGATGGACCACTTCTCCGCGCCATCGAAAACAGAAAAAACCTGCAATTTTCCATCGATCGTCTGTACGACAACCGAGCCGTCTTTAATCAATGGTCGCGCGAGCGACTCAGCGTCAATTGCGATTCGCCACATCTCACGGCCATCGTCGGCGGAGAGACAAATCAGATCGCCGTCACTTCCGGCAACGACCACATGGTTTTCACCGACACCCGGACCCGCCGAAAGAGGCAGATCGAGTTCGATTCGCCAGATTCTTTTGCCATTGTCGGGATTGAACGCGCTGACGACACCATCGTTACTCGCAGCATAAATCCGCTTGCCGTCACCCGCCGGCGATAGTGAGAGCCGCATGAACTCGGATCCCTTGCCAACTTTCGCCGACCAGACTTTCTTGACCGGCAGAGTTGCTTCAAATTTAAGCAGCTCTTTGGGAGGCAAAACATCATCATCGTCACCGAACAGGCCGCAACCTGCTATCAGGATGGCTGGCGCGGTTAGTAGCAAAAAGCGCAGGAGGAGTTTCATTGTTCGTCCACTGCGTTGTCGGAATCAGAAACCGGCTCTTCAGCGGCTTCAGGCTCGATGGCGCCAGGTTCCTGCGGTAGATCGACTATTTTCATCCGTACCAATGCCCGATCGACTGTCGGTGCGCTCACATCGTCCAGCATTGCACGCTCATAGGCGGCATTCGCGTCCGCAATCTGGCCGAGCGCTGCGTAGGCATCACCGAGAATCTCGTCAAAGCGGGCCGAGAAAGACGATTCCTCGAAGCCCGACAGCACCTCGACCGCGTTCTCATGCTTGGCCTGATACAGATAGATTTTGGCAAGCCGCAGTCTGGCAACCATCTGTAACTCGGACAAATCGGCCACGCCCAGAAGTGCCTGAAGCGGTCCGATCAACGGTATGCCGGAACGACTGTGCGATTCGAGAAGCGCGTTGAGCGTGTCCGCTGCATCCTGATCACGACCGTTTTGCATGTACAGTTTCGCCATCGCGAGCCGCGAAAGTGCAGCGTAGCTAGTCGAGCCGTAGTCCTCGTACATCCTCGCGGCCGCGCTCTCGGCATCATCGAGATCGCCATCATTGACCTCAACGGCAAGGGTCTCAAAGAGCTCGGAAGCTTCCAGCCCCGTGGTCTCCTGATGCGCATGCCATCGATTCCAACTGACGAGAATGACAACACCGAGCACGATGCCGCTAATTACGAAGCGGCCGTTCTCCTTCCACCAGGAACGCATCGCCTCGATTTGTTCTTTTTCCGATAGGTCTTCCACAAAAATGCCTTTTTATCCTGTATTCCGCCTTAAACGACCTGATAGTTCCTGGGCCAACTGATCCATATTGACCTCTATCTGATCCTCGTCGGTCCGGAGTGGCTTTAGCCCGGCCCGCTTTTCTGCAACCTCCTGGTCGCCGAGAATCACAGCAAACTCCGCACCACTCTTGTCGGCCCGCTTCAATTGTGACTTGAAACTGCCGCCGCCCAGATTCAAATCTATGCGAACGCCGTCAATGGCCTCGCGCAGTCCTTCCGCAATTTCAAAACCCCTGGCGAGCGCTGCGTCACCAACCGCCACGACGTAAACGTCGGGATTCAGATCCGGCGCAATACCGCCACATTCTTCAAATAATTCGACCAGGCGTTCAACGCCCATCGCCCAGCCTATCGCCGGAGTCGCACGGCCACCGAGTTTTTCGACCAGTCCATCGTAGCGACCGCCTGCACAAACAGCGCCCTGCGAGCCCAGCGCGTCCGTTACCCACTCGAAAACGCTTCGATTGTAATAATCCAGCCCCCGTACCAGTCTCGGATTGACGTCGTAGCCGACACCTGCGGCATCAAGAAGCGTCTTGAGCTCCGTAAAGTGCTTCTCCGAT
>CAYLSX010000064.1:0-12159 GCA_964386685.1 uncultured Woeseiaceae bacterium
TATTTTTCGGCGTAACGATTCAATCCGTTGGTCGTTTCGGCCTCGCTACCGGTCGCCGATCCGCCGAATCCATGCAGAAAGAATACGACCGGTAACTCTGCACCACTCTTATATATAGCGGGCAGGTAAATGAAGTATTCGCGTTCCAGCCCGTCATGTCGGATCGTATGCCGCGTCATGGAGCCGACGATGGGATCCTCGTCGTCCACGTTGACGCAAGCGGCCAACAATCCTGTCAGCAACAGAAATGTCCGTGTTGACAACAAGGGAATACCGGCCAATTACTGCATCATTTCTTTTCTGCGATAGCCCTCGGGCGCGGCGAACATTGCCGTGTCGATCGATTCGCTTTGGCTGGACTTCAATGTCGACTCACCTTCAAGCGCACCTGTGTCGTCATAGTCCCTGGCATAAACCGGATAGCCGCCGAGTTTCCTCATGTGCGCAAATACTTCCTGTTGACTGCCCATGAAGTCCGTTCCGGTGGCGGATGCAAATGCGTCGTGCATGCTCTCGAAGAATTTGCCCATACCCATCATTGCGTCGATCGCCTCCGCACCACCGTCGATATCGCCCCACTTCGCTACGCACATCTCGCGAGATTTTCTGCCTTCCTTGAGGACTTCGTAATATTCACAGTCGTAACCGTTGATGGTGTCGCTCTTGCCGGTTTTCTGCACTGTGCTCGGCGATTCCGGCGCGGCCTGTAATGCCGGCATCTGCTGCTTCATCATCTGCTCGGCCATCGCACGTTGATCCGGAGGCATCGATTTCATCATTTCGTCCATTTCCTTCATTGCCTTGCTCATCTGCCCCGCCATTTGATTCATGCTTTGTTGGTCGATTACGTAGTACTCGAGACGCTCGTTATCGGCCACGAGCATCTCATTACGGTCACCGCGAAAAATCACGAGGCCGTCCTCGGCGGAAGAAACCGAGTTGATCTCGATCCTGAGCAGATCCCCATCGGCATACATGGTCGTCGTACCGATGGCGGGCGGATCGACGTGGTACTCCTTGGTCTCGGTTTTCAGAATTGCGCCTGCGATTGCCTGAAATGACACAAGGCAAACGCACAGGAGTGTGAGTTTCAGTGTGGACCGCATCGCGAATTCCCCCGCTAAGAGCTTGGCTGACTGGTAATTTGAAAGTAACTCAGACCGGCAATCAAAGCCAGAAGGCGAAGGGTGTCGCCCTGCCTGCCAGGGCTTTGTGCGCGTGTGATCCTTGCGGAATCAACCTGTCGGCAGGCAGGGCAACATGGTGCTATTCAGCGGTCGTGAATTCCATGAGTTCTACGCGGTCACCACTTTCCGGATCGACCTCGGCGATCATACCGATGCCGGACGCATAGAACTTGTTCTCCGATACGCCCGGCTCCAGCGGCGTGTAGTCGCTGGTCATCAGGCAGTCGCCGTTACAAGCGCCCCCCGGCGTTGCCTCGGTTTCTGTCAGGCTTTCGACCGTGATGACGTCCTCGGCTTCTCCGTAGGCAATCTCCTGTCGAATGGTTTCACCAACGACAGGCGCAAACGGCAATAGAATGCCGGGCTCGGAACCATCGCGACCGGCTTTCCATGAGCCCTCGATATCGACGAGCTCCGGATCGTCGGGATCATCGCCTTCGATGACTTCGAAGTTCCTGGAGATCTCGCCGCAATACCAGACGTTGCCGGTGAGGTCCTGCGCATACCAATCGCCCGTGATCTCCAGTGCGGTGCCGTCCTCACTGACTGTGTCGATGACAACAACGCAGGTAACCCCGTCGATCAGCTTGGTCTCATCGGTGACCACGACTTCAATGGTTTCGTCACCGCCTTCATAGACCCAGCGATTGCCGGTGACGAGTGGAAACCAGGGATTTACCGGCACGGTGCCACCGATATCCAGCGGATTGACGAAGTTTGCTGCGAACGCGGGCCCGTACATCGGTTCATGGGCTGCATCATTCAGATCCTCACAAAGTTGCAGACGTGCGTCGAATACGTCGTCGCATTCCTCTTCTGTTTCGGCTTTGTCCACCTCAATGTCGGCCATGCAATCGGCACGATCATCATCGTCGGCAGTGTCCTGACATATCGCCGTGGACTCGAAGACATCGTCGATCACATCGACTGCGCAGGCCTGCATCATTGCGACAGCGGCCGATGAACACGGCCCGACGGCGAACATCGATATTTCCTCGTCGCTCCCTGCCGATTCGATGTCGGCAACGTTGGCCGCAAGCGCTTCGAGCTCCGGAGTCGGCGCAAGATCGACGGGAATGCTGCCGTCGATTGTTCCATCGGCGGCATCTGCCGCCAGTGCCGCGACGATTTCGTCATAACTGACGTCCTCGATCTGGGCGGCCGATCGCATCAGGAAGCCGACCGGGCCGGACGCCTGATGAACCGTTGCATCGTCAGCATCGCTGAACGGATCGAATCCACCCGGGTACAAGTCGCGACCGAGTGAGTCTGTGGCGAAGGCACTTAGTACATTCGCACTCGCAGTATCCATTTCAGTCTGGATCTCGGCCGAGCCAATGGCGACGCCATCACCGTCTGGATCGAGTTGGCCGCGGACCAGTTGCGTGACGAGCGTCGTCTGCATCGACAGGTTAATTCGTTGCGCGCTTCCGGCGGCGCCGAGAACTGCAACAGACTCGAGATTGGGCGGCGTATCTTTATAGGTGTCGTCTTCAGCATCCGTGTTGTCAAAGATCAGAAACGCGGCAGTCCCGGCGAATTCTCCCGGGATGGATATGGAGAATTGATCAACGTCCGCAGGATCTCGTGTCAGTGTCGCGATCGATGCGGCTGCGGTCAGATCAGCCAACCTGTCGCCGGTGGGATCGATACTGGCCATAGCGGCCAATACCTGGTCTCCACTGAAGACAAATATCGTTCCCCCAATAACAGGGCCATCCGTGACAACGCCCGAGACAGTCACGGCGGCGGGCGGTCCTGGCGGTGGCGGCGCTGCTATCGGTGCGTTATTGCTACTACTGCAGGCGGCGAGCCCGAGAACCAGCAGGCTGGCCAGCCAGGTGCCGTAGCAACGGTATGAATTGATCAAGTGATTATAAAGATTCATTGTCCCACTCCTGTAAATTCTGCCAGTTCGACGCGATCCCCTGTCTCCATATCGACCTCGACGATCAGACCAACGCCTGGCACGTAATATTTGTTTTCCTCGGTCTCCGGCTCGAGTGGTGTGAAGTCGCGCGTTTGTAAGCAATTGCCGTTGCACGCGCCGCCTGGTGCGGCTTCAGATGCATCGACAGCGAGGATTTCGATAACGTCTTCTGCGTCCGTCTGCGCGAACTCCTGCCGAAAAATGGTGCCTGGCTGTGGATCGAACGGCAGGAGAATTCCGGCTTCATTGCCATCGCGGCCGGCTTTCCAGGATCCGTCAATGTCGACGAGTTCCGGTTCTTCGGTTTCATCTCCGTCAAACTCTTCGAAGTTTTCGGAAATTTCGCCGCAGTACCAGACGTTTCCATCGACATCCTGCGCATACCAGTCATTTGTAACTTCAACGACGACATCGTCTTCTGTCGCGGTATCGATGACGACGACGCATGTCACGCCGTCGATTAACTTGGTGTCGCCCGTAACAACGACCTCAATGGATTCACCGTCGCCTGTATATACCCAGCGATTGTCGGTGACGAGTGGAAACCACGGATTGGGTGCGACGCTGACGCCGATCTGCAGAGGGTCGACGAAGTTTGCTGCGAACGCCTCGCCGAACTCCGGATCGTGTGTGGCATCGTTAAGTGCTTCGCACAGATCGAGTCGCGCCTCAAGAATGTCGTCGCATTCCTCGAGGCCTTCATCGAATCCGTCTTCAGCGTCTCCGAAGCAAGCTTCGTCCTGCGCCACGCTGTCGAGGCAGATTGCCGACTCCGTAAAAAAGTCGTCACGCAGATCGAACTCGCATGCAAGCCTTTGCGTATTCGCGCTTGCAGCACAGCCCGGCTCGGCAGCGCTTGCCTGAGCGCACATCACAATCAGCGAAATATAGACTGTGCTTAATGCGACCGCGCGTAGTGTATTTTTCTCATTCATGATCGTCCCCTGGCAATGTTGCGAAATGCTCATGCGGATAGACGGTCGTTGTAGAGAAAATCAGTCGATATGTGCGGCTCTTATGGTCGCAATTTCTCAATTCCCGGATTGATTTGACAATAACCGTAAACCAGTCTCGCGGAAAATTGACAGCGCAATCAACGCCGTGCGACGATTTGACCTCGTTTGAAAAAAGGCACACCTGTCGAAAGACAGGGTCGCAAAGCCACCGGTCTAAGGGCACGTCCTATGACAGCGGGGTTGCCAACGGATACACCCGTTGCGACAGTTTCCCAGTCGCGGGCACCCCCCCAATCTATGGTCTGCTCCTCGCTCGAATGTGCGTGATGGCGTTGCTTTAACTTTTTCACGGACGATGAAGTCGTAAACCACAGGAGCCAGCAATGTCAGCCAACGCCCTTCGCAACAGTGGCATATTTACCCGCCGCAAGATCGCAAAACCTACCGTCGTTCGCCCCACCACTTTCAGAGACCTGCAGGATTACCTCCACCCTTCGTCGAATTTCTTACCGCCTTATCGGCCCATGGGCTCGGGAAGTTCGTCCACCGAATGTTCCGCGGCAACCGCCGGAACCGTAATCGACATGACCGGCATGGATAAGATCATCAAGATCGATGCCTATTCCGATACCGTGACTGTGCAGGCCGGCCTGCGCTTGCATCAACTGGTCGACGCTCTTGCGCAGAGCGGCCTTGAACTTTTTGGAAATTTCGATTTGATGAACCGCACAGTAGGCGGCGCCGTGGCAAGTGGCTGCGTTGGGCCATCGATCAGAGGCGCCGGAGCATTTTTTGCCAAGCAAGTCATTGGCATGAAAGTCATCACACCTGCCGGCAAGGTGCTGGATCTAACTCAGAAAAAGAAAACCATACTCAATGCGTTTCGCCTGAGTTACGGCATGCTGGGCATCATTTGTGTCGTAACGCTTAAAGTACGACCGATACGGCCGTTTGTGGCGACGCACCGCAAATGCACCATCGAACAGTTCGCCTCGTCGGCCGGCCGGCTGGCCGCGGCGAATATTGGTCTGAAATTCTACATTTTGCCTTTCAGGGACCGCGTTTATCTGGACGTCCGGACCATCAGCCCCGAGACCCGCTCGACACATTCCATACCCTGGAAAATAAAGGACTGGGGTGAGAGCACGGTCCTGCCGAACGTCTTCAAGTCACTCAACCGCATTGTGCCCATGAGTGGAGTGCGCTACCGGCTGATTGACACGATCAGCGAGGCGACTCAGGGCTTGGTCAATAATCGCCTGGTATCTTCCGGCGACAACGCTGCGACCCAATCGTTAGGGACCAACGGCTCCAACGACAAAAACCGCTTGCGATATTCGACCTGGTGTTTTCCGGCGAGCGATTTCGCCATTGTGGCGAAGGCGTATCATGACTTTTGCCTGGGCAATTACGAAATGACAGGTTATCGCTGTGACATGCCAACGGTCGGCTTCCTGCTCGCTCGCGATCGAAGCGCCCTGTTGTCGCCGACCTTCGATGAGTCGATGTTCGCGCTTCGTGCCGTATCGACACCGTCCAAAGGCTGGGAGGACTTCGTCATCGACTTTGCCGAATTCGCCCAGCACTGGGGCGGCTCGCCATTTTTCAACCAGACTCGAAGCATGGAACCCGACTACGCCAGACAGGCCTTCGGCAGCAGGCTCGACTTCTTCAAGAAAATCCGCCGCCAGCTCGATCCCGCCAATCGCATGATGAATCCGTTCCTTTCACAGTATTTCCTTTAATCCAAATCCGGTTTTCATGCATCTAAAGCAGTGAAGGGCCGAAATTCGGACCCGGATCTCCGCGAGGTCCGATGCCTCGAACTTCCGCCCAATAGGGCAGTCAGATGGGTGCCAGGTTTCAATCCAAGGAAATAATTTTGCGGCCTCGTTCACCGGAAACTGTGTAATTGGTTGAAATATCAGGAAAAGTGAGTTTGCCGGGTCGATTTTAGAGGTATTGCGTTATAGTTATCTAGTGTTATACTTCACTACAACACTATCAGACCCGGGACGCCCACTGTCCCAATCAGGTGACGAAATGAATTTGAAAACACTTGGGCTGCTGACTGCAGCCGTAGCCATTACGGCCTCGATTTCTGCTTGCGGCGTTGGCCAGGCCTCAGTAGCCGATCCAGCCGAAATAGCGGCGGCGACCCCGCTGCCTGTAGAAGTTACCGCGCCGTTGACTGCGGACATCTTCGCCACCTATCAAAGCACCACCACCATCACTTCTGAATCAGAAGCGCCTGTGGTTGCGCGCGTATCCGGTGAAGTGGTCGAAATCCTGGTCGAAGAAGGCGACATGGTCGTCCAAGGTCAGGTTCTGGCCCGTCTGGACGGCGAGCGCCTGAAACTGCAGATGATCGAAGCCAAGGTCAATCTCGAGAAGACCAAGAAAGCGTACGAGCGCTACACCGAGCTTAATGAGCGCGGCCTTGTTAGCGCCTCCGCCTTTGAAGGCCTGAAGTTCGACGTTGACGCACTTGAAGCAACTTATGAGCTGAGGCGCCTTAACTACAATTACACCAAAATTCGCGCGCCGATCGATGGCGTGGTTTCCTCCAGGAACATTAAGCTTGGGCAGCATGTAATGGCTGGAGAGCCGGCATTCAAAATTACCAATACGGAGCAGCTCGTCGCATATCTGAGCATTCCGCAGACGGAGCTGGCCAAAATTTCGGCTGGAGATACGGCCGAGGTTCGGGTCGATGCGATGCCGGAAATCGAGTTCAGCGCAACGATTGCCAGAATTAGCCCCACAATCGATCCCCGCAATGGTACCTTCAAGGCAACGGTATACATCGAGAATCAGGACGGTGAGCTGGCGCCCGGCATGTTTGGGCGTTTCAATATCGCCTATGAGAAGCATGCCGATGCACTTTTGATACCAGCAGCTGCTTTGTTGGAGGAAGATAATGACATCGTGGTCTATGTCGTGACTGATGGATCGGCAAGCCGCCGCGAGATCGAGATCGGCATCCAGTCAGACGGCTTTGTCGAAGTGCTCAGTGGCCTTGAAAAGGCCGACCAGATCGTCGTTACCGGTCAGAATGGGCTGCGAGATGGCGCCAAAGTTTTGGCGAGCAACGAATTACTCGCAGGCACTACCGGTTAAAAAATAACAACGGCCCCCCACCAGAATACGACATGGGGGAGTTAAGGGAGACGGAAATGACGGCAAGGCGATATTGGCCTGGTCTGATTCTTGGCCTGATATTGCTGGCCGCCTGCCAGCCGGACGCGCAGTCCGGCAGCGCTGCGGACGCAGACTCATCAGAGGCCAAGGATTCCGAAGACGACTCCCCAGCCATTCCCGTAGAGACCTCCGCCGCGACCCGCGCTGATATCTATGCGATGTATTCCGGAACGGCACCCATCGAGGCGGATGCTGAGGCTGGCGTCATCGCCAAAGTTGCCGGCGAAATCCGTGAGATCCTGGTCGAGGAAGGCGATGAGGTAAGAAGCAAACAAGTCCTTGCCCGCCTGGATGGCGACCGGCTGCGCCTCGAACTGATGCAGTCTGAGGCCAACCTGAGAAAGGCGCAGCGTGACTATCAACGCAACGTCGATCTCAAGGACAGGAGCCTGATCAGCACAGGTGATTTCGAGAAACTGAAATACGAAATGCAGGCTCTCGAGGCTGCCTACAATCTTGCCAAACTGGAACTCAGCTACACCGACATCAGAGCACCGATTACTGGCGTGATTTCACAGCGCTTTGTGAAAATTGGCAATACGATCAACGTTAACGACGTTACGTTCCGGGTAACGAGTTTCGAACCCCTGATTGTTTATCTGCATATTCCCGAGCGTGAATACCGACGCATCGAGCGGGGCCAGACGGCGGTGATTGAAGTCGATGCCTTGCAGGGAAGCGAGTTTGAAGCGACTGTCGCCCGCATCAGCCCGGTGGTAGATCCCGCGACCGGCACATTCAAAATTACTGTCGAGGTGTCAGACCCGACGCGGCGGCTCAAGCCGGGCATGTTCGGGCGCGTCAATATCGTTTATGACATGCATGCGCAAGCTTTGCAGGTGCCGAGAAGCGCGATTATCGACGAAGCCGGTGAAACGTCGGTGTTCGTCGTCGAGGATGCAAAAGCGGTACGCAGAACAATCAAGACCGGCTATTCCAACAACGGCAATATCGAAGTCCTCGATGGCCTGACGGGCAGCGAAAAAATCGTAGTGGTCGGACAGGCAGGCCTCAGGGAAGGATCGAAAGTCTCGATTATCAATGCGGTAGATGCCGAAAAGGGTTCGGCCAACAACAGCTCGTCCGAATAAGCACCAATAACGAGTGATATCGCAATGCGCCGTTTGATCGAGATTGCAACCGAGCGTCGTGTCACGATCGTAATGTTCACGGTCGCAATCGTGTTGTTCGGGCTGGTCTCATTGTCCCGCCTGAAAGTTAACCTCCTCCCCGACATCTCTTACCCGACAGTCACCGTCCGCACCGAGCTGACGGGCGCAGCACCGATCGAGATTGAAAACCTCCTGACGAAACCAATCGAAGAAGCGGTTGGCGTTATCCGTAATGTCAGGCTTGTAAGATCCGTATCGCGCACCGGCCAGTCCGACGTTACGCTCGAGTTTAGCTGGGGCACGGATATGGATATCGCGGGCGTTGATGTTCGGGAGAAAATCGACATCCTGGATCTGCCGATAGAAGCCCAGCGGCCTTTGCTGCTTCGCTTCGATCCATCTTCCGAGCCGATCATGCGATTGGGACTCTTGAGGAAGGGGGCAGACGAGGCAGAAATTACGACCAGCGAAGGCAGCCTCAAGGATTTGCGGCGACTCGCTGAAGACAGAATAAAGAATGACCTCGAGGCCGAAGAGGGCACCGCCGCAGTCAAGGTCAGCGGCGGGCTGGAAGATGAAATCCAGATTCAAGTCGATCAGCAAAAAATCTCACAGCTCGGCATCAGCATTCAGCAAATCGCGCAGCGCATCCGCGCCGAAAACGTGAATCTTTCGGGCGGGCGTCTCGAGGAAGGCAACCAGCGATTCCTCGTTCGTACCATTAACGAATTTCAAAGCGTCGACGAATTTGCGACAGCGATCATCGCGAACGTCGCTGATCGGCCCATCTATCTGGGCGACGTTGCGACCATTACTCGCGGCCACAAAGAGCGCGAGGCGATTACGCGGGTTAATGGAACGGAGTCGGTTGAGCTCGCTGTTTATAAAGAAGGCGACGCGAACACCGTACAGGTAGCGAATCGTATTGAAAGGCGCATCGAGCAGATTCGAAAGTCTCTGCCGGATAACCTCGAACTGGTCAAAGTCTACGATCAATCAAAATTTATCTCTTCTGCAATCAATGATGTGACCACAGCAGCAATATTTGGCGGCATGCTGGCGATCATGGTGCTTTACGGGTTCCTCAGGGATTCCCGTGCAACCTCGATCATTGCCATCGCGATTCCGGTTTCAGTCGTCGGCACGTTCTTGTTGATGTACACGTACGATGTATCTCTTAACATCATGTCACTGGGCGGCATTGCTCTGGCAGTGGGCATGCTTGTCGACAATGCAATCGTCGTACTCGAGAACATTTTCAGAAAGAGGGAACAGGGCGAAGACACGCTCGAGGCTGCAAGAAACGGAACAGCTGAAGTCTCCGGAGCCGTTGTTGCCGCCACGCTGACCACGATCGCGGTCTTTTTCCCGATGGTCTTCATCAGCGGCATTGCCGGGCAACTGTTTCGTGATCAGGCGTTGACCGTCACGTTTGCGCTGGTCTTTTCGCTTGTCGTCGCACTGACACTAATCCCCATGCTGGCTGCCCTGGGGTCGGGTTATCGCTACGATGACGTGAAGGAAGACACCGCCCCGGGCCGGTTCACAAAAGGCGTCGCATTCATCGTCCGCTTGTTTGCCTGGGTTTTCGACAAGATCAAGTGGCTGTTCTGGCTGCTTCTTTGGCCACCGAGTTGGCTGCTGCAACGAATAAACAAAGCCGCCGCCGCGGTGTATCCGGCTACGCTGGCCTGGGCACTCAGGCAACGTACCGTAGTCATTACTGGCGCTGTGCTGATTTTTGCGGGGACCATGTTGCTTGTGCCGCGGCTCGGCACCGAGTTGATTCCGCAACTGTCGCAGGGCGAGTTCAACGTCGATCTACGCCTGTCACCGGGTCTGCCGCTTGCCGAGACGGATCGTGCAATTCAGGCAGCGCAACGCGCTACGCGAGGTATCGAGGGTGTTGAACTGACTTTCTCCGTTGCCGGGACCGGCAATCGACTGGATGCCAACCCGGTCGACTCCGGAGAAAATACCGGCACGCTCAGCATCACGATGGCATCGGGTGCCGGTCGAGCCCAGGAAAACAGCGCAATGGATATCATGCGCAGCGAACTCGCACGCCTGCCTGGCGTGCAGTATGAGTTCAGCCGGCCAGCATTGATGAGTTTCGCCAGCCCGCTGCAAATTGAGATAGCGGGATATGACCTCGACGCACTTGCAGTGGTAAATCAGGCAATCATGACGGCAATGACCGCGTCTGACCGCTTTACCGACGTCAAGACGACGATCGAGCAGGGCAACCCGGAAATCCAGATTGTTTTCGATCAGGAACGAGCTGCCAAGCTCGGGCTCGCCGTTCGCGACATAGCAGATCGCGTGGTCGCGAATGTGCGCGGCGAACTGGCGACACGCTTCACCTGGCGGGACAAGAAGATCGATGTGTTGGTCCGCAGTGTCGATACGCGCCAGGCCAGCATCGAGGAGTTGCGCAAGCTAATCGTAAACCCGAGTTCGCAACGGCCGGTCACCCTGGAGGCTGTTGCCGACATCAGGGTCTCTCGTGGGCCGTCGGAAGTGCGTCGGGTGGCACAGGAACGCGTCGCGCTGATCACCGCCAATCTTGGTTTCGGCGACCTCGGTGCAGCGGCCGCCGAAGCGCGATCCATTATCAACCGCACGCCGATGCCGTCCGGTGTAACGGCAATGGTGTCCGGTCAGAATGAAGAAATGCAGGCGTCATTTCAGTCGATGCAGTTTGCAATGGCACTCGCCGTTTTCCTGGTTTACCTGGTGATGGCGTCGCAGTTCGAATCTCTCGTTCATCCTTTTGTTATTTTGTTCACGATCCCGCTTGCATTGGTTGGTGCAGTGCTCGCGCTTTTCATTACGGGAACCACCGTCAATGTCGTCGCACTAATCGGCGTAATCATGTTGGCCGGAATCGTGGTCAATAACGCGATCGTCCTGGTGGATCTGATCAATCAGCTTCAGGCGAACGGCACCGAAAAGATCGAGGCAATCATGGAAGCCGGTCGTGCACGACTGCGACCGATCCTCATGACGACGCTTACGACTGCCCTGGGGCTGCTGCCGATGGCAATCGGTTTCGGCGAGGGTTCGGAGGTCCGGGCCCCGATGGCGATTACCGTAATCGGTGGATTGCTCGTTTCGACTCTGCTTACGCTAATCGTTATTCCTGTCGTGTATTCCCTGCTCGATCGCAAGAAATGGTCGTCGAGCGTCGCCGCCGGCGGCGAACTGGTCAGCGGCTGACCGACTGCCGACATGAAACACACCGAGATCGCACTGCGCCGCCCGATAACGACCACCGTGATCTTCGTGGCGCTCGCGCTGGTCGGGATGATTGCCTCCAGATTGCTGCCACTCGAAAAGTTTCCGGATATCGAATTCCCGGGAATCTTCATCCAGGTTCCCTACGAGGGCTCTACACCCGAAGAAATCGAACGGTTGATTACGCGCCCGATCGAAGAGGCGCTTGCGACCTTGTCCGGCGTCGAGCGTATGTACTCGTCATCCAGGGAAAACCAGGCGGAAGTGTTCCTGCAATTTGGCTGGGACCAGAGCATGGGCGCCAAAGGGATCGAGGCACGGGCAAAAGTAGATGCCATTCGGGGTGATCTTCCTGACGACGTAAGACGCGTTTTCATTTTCACGGGCTCACTGGGCGATCAGCCGGTGCTACAACTCAGAATATCCAGTGAACGCGATCTGTCGAACAGCTACGACATGCTCGACCGTTTGCTGAAGAGACCCATTGAACGACTCGAGGGTGTATCTCGGGTCGATCTTCACGGCGTCGATCCCCG